>JAHFZE010000203.1 GCA_020854785.1 Methanomethylovorans sp. | reverse complement strand
GGGGACTATAGAACGATTCTTTGCATGGTTGAAGATGGGATTTAGAAAACTGGCAAGCAGATATGAACGTCTTAATGTGGTTTTCAAAGGATTGTTAGATATTGCGTGTTTCCTGTTGTGTTGGAAAAAGGTGTGAGGGAATTTTTGAAATGAGTTCGATGGGAAAAGGTGGAACTCAAAGGAATATTAGCCAAACTGTACTAAAAACTGTAGATTTCCCTCTCCCACCTCTCCCCGAACAGCGCGCCATTGTCTCCAAAATCGAGCAGCTCTTCAGCGACCTCGATAACGGTATAGCCAATCTCAGGCTGGCGCAGGAGCAGCTTAAAGTTTACAGGCAGGCGGTGCTGAAGAAAGCGTTCGAGGGCGAACTTACCAGAAAATGGCGAGAGCAGCAGACCGATCTGCCGGATGCACGGGATTTGCTGGAGCAGATCCGCAGGGAAAGAGAAGAAGCTGCAAAGGCTTCCGGCAGGAAAGTGAAGCTTGTAAAACCTCTCACCGAAGATGAAATTGCTCAATTGCCGGGGCTGCCGGAGGGGTGGGGATGGGTGAAAATTGCAGATGTCTCAAAAGTTGGTACAGGCGTTACGCCCCTGAAAAAAAGAATCGATTTTTACAAGGATGGTACAATCCCATGGGTTACAAGTGGTGCACTCAATGAAGCGTATGTAAAATCAGCATCAAATTATGTTACGGACATAGCCCTGAAGGAAACAAACCTCAAAATATATCCAAAATACACTCTACTTGTTGCACTTTATGGTGAAGGCAAAACCAGAGGCAAATGCTCTGAACTGTTAATTGAAGCAACAACAAATCAAGCAATTGCTGCAATTGTACAGGAAGGAACTGAAGAAGAAATAAGGTCGTATCTTAAATTGTTCTTGATGAAAAACTATGATGAGATTCGAATGAAATCATCTGGAGGAGTGCAGCCAAATCTAAATTTAGGAATTATTGAGAATACAAGTTTTCCTCTCTGCTCCCTCCCCGAACAACACGCCATCGTTGAGGAGATAGAAACGCGCCTTTCGGTGTGCGATAAGATGGCGCAGGATATTGATGAGGCGCTGGAGAAGGCGGAGGCGCTGCGGCAGAGTATTTTGAAAAAGGCATTTGAGGGGAAGCTGCTTAGTGAAAGGGAGCTTGCAGAGGTGCGCAGGGCGGAGGACTGGGAGCCTGCGGAAGTGCTGCTGGAAAGGATCAGGGCGGAAAGAGTGGGAAATGGGAAGAAGTGACTGATAGATCTTCATTCAAAGCAAAGATCAAACCACAGAGAACACAGAGGTCACAGAGAGTAATAGAAAGGGATAGGGATCACGGTTCACAGGAGAATTGCATTCTCCGTGTTCTCTGTGAACTCTGTGGTTAAAAATGAAGTTGTCTGAGAGAGGGAAAGAGAAGAAGCGAAGGCATACACCCCATAATATTAAAAGTAATGGTGAAATTTTATCTTCACAATAGGTCATTGATACAGTAAGTGATATAGTAAGTGATACAGTAAAACAGAGACTCTGAAAACATCATACCTTGCACTATATGAATATTGAAGGGATGTGCTGAGAATATGAAAGTCCTGGTGATCATGGGAAGTCCGCGCAAGGGTAATACCTATCGGGCTGTAAGGAAGATTGAAGAGGTCATGCGGTCAAAGGGTGACGCTGAATTTGAGTACCTTATGCTCAAAGACGTGAACCTGTCGCATTGCTGCGGTTGTTTTTGCTGTTTTGTCAAAGGAGAGGACCACTGTCCGTTCAAGGACGATGCACCTCTCATCGAGCAGAAAATGCATGATGCTGACGGAGTGATCTTTGCAACACCCGTATATGGCATGAGTGTATCCGCACTCATGAAAAACTTCATAGACCGCCTGTCGTACATATTCCATCGCCCACGCTTCTTTCACAAAAAGGCTCTGCTGCTCTCAACTACCGGAGCCACAGGTCTTAAGGATATACTCGATTATATGCAACTGGTAGCAAGCGTCTGGGGTTTTGAAGTAACCCACAAGGTCGGCATCGTCACTCCCCCCATGGCGATACCAAAGAAGAAAGAGCTTGCAAACGAACAAAAACTGAACAAAGCAGCTACTATATTTTACGATGCCCTCATGAGAAAAGAGCGCAGCTCACCTGGGCTTAGAGATGTCATTGTATTCCATGCCCAGAAAGCAAGTTTTGGAGAACTTGTTCAGGACTCACCCACAGATCACGCTTACTGGAAAGAGCAAGGCTGGCTAAGCCCACAAGCAAAATACTACGTAGATGTGCCAGTTAATCCGCTTTACAACGCCATCGGATGGACAGCCGAAAAGCTCCTGAGAAGAAAAATAAGAAAAGATATGGCTGAAGCACAAAAATAAAGTAACTTATTTCATCCGGGATGACGCATAAGTGGGAGTCTGTGGAAGACTTGCTGGAAAGAATTAAAGTGAAAAAAGAAGTAAAGGAAAAAAGGTGAGCAGATTGGGACTGGAACGGCTGAAAAGGTTGCTCAAAGAAGAGGAAGGCATACGTCTTGAGTTCAAGGAAGCGCGTAAAGCTTTGCCAAGGAACTTGTTTGAGACCATCTGCGCCATGCTCAACCGGGATGGAGGGGATATCATCCTCGGAGCCGATGATAATGGCAATATAATAGGAGTTGAGCAGTCAGAGATCGAAAATATGGTTACTAATCTGGTCAATCTTTCAAATAACCCACAAAAGCTTGACCCGCCGTTCATACTGTTTCCGCAAACCTATGAAATTGAAGAGAAATGGCTGATCCACATCCAGGTTCCCGCCAGCTCACAGATACATAAGACAGCAAATACAGTGTTCAACCGCAGCAATGACGGGGATTTCAAAGTCATACAGCCACAGCAGATAGCGGAAATCTACAATCACAAAACAACCCATTACACAGAAGGCATAATTTATCCCGCACTGCGCTTTGAAGACTTTAAAGCCGACCTGTTCCCGAAAATAAAGAATCTTATCAGAAGCTACAATTACAACCATCCCTGGCTGGCACTGAACGACCAGCAGATGCTGGAAAAAGCAGGTCTGTGGAAGCGAGACCTCAAAAGTGCACAGGAAGGATATACACTTGCAGCGGCTTTACTGCTCGGAAAGGACGAAGTGATCCAGCAAATTCTTCCTTACTATAAAATCGATGCCCTTGTCCGCATTAAAGACATTTACCGCTACGATGACCGCGAATACATCCAGACAAATCTGATAGAAGCCTACGAACAGCTAATGACATTTGTAGGCAAGCATTTGCCTGACAAGTTCTATCTGGAAGGCGATCAGCGGGTAAGTCTTAGAAATAAGATATTCAGAGAAGTAGTTGCAAATCTGATAGTCCACAGGGAATACATGAACGCCTACCCCTGCACATTTATAATATACGCAGACCGGGTAGAAGCTGAAAACGCCAACAATCCACATGGAGAAGGACAGATCGATCCAAAAAGGTTTGCTCCGTTCCCAAAAAATCCTGCGATAGTAAAATTTTTCATGCAGCTTGGAAGAGTGGATGAATTAGGTTCCGGTGTTTTGAACGTAAACCGCTTTATCAAGGAATACGCAGGTAGTGACACTCCTCAGTTTATTGAAGGAAACGTATTCAAGACCATCATTCCTATTGCTAAAGATAAGATAGAGGGAGCAATTGAGGGAGCAATTGAGGGAGCAATTGAGGGAGCAATTGAGGGAGCAACCCAACCGGTGAAAGAAAAACTTGCTCTACTCTTAAAAGCAATTGCTGAAAATGAAGGTAAAAAAGTTCCCGACTATGCTGCTGTAACTAAAATACCTGTTAGCAGTGTTGAAAGATACATCAAGCAATTAAAGGACGCTAATTTAATCAATTTCAGCGATAGATCGACTCTTCTTGGTGGTTATTATTTGACAAATGAAATGAAACAAAAAATGAAGGAAACAACACAAGATACATCATGATATCCGAGCAACTGAAGAATATCATCCGGGATGGCGAAGGGCTGACCCCGCAAGCTACCCTGCAAGTTACCCCGCAAGTTGAACACAGCTTTTGAGTATCAAATTCAACTAAAAAAATCAAAAATACTATTCCAAACCCAGAGATAAAGACCATGTCTGAGAACACATCATCCATCGTTTCCAAAGTCTGGAGCTTCTGCAACGTCCTGCGGGACGGCGGCGTGAGCTATGGCGATTATCTGGAACAGCTGACCTTTCTCATCTTCCTCAAGATGGCCGAGGAATACAGAAGACCGCCATACGGCCGGGACATAGGCATCCCGGAGGAGTACACATGGGATGTGTTGAAACAAAAGCGCGGTGCAGAACTGGATACCCATTACAGGGAACTGCTGGAGGAGCTGGGCGAAAAACCCGGAATGCTCGGACAGATCTTCCTCAAGGCGCAGAACAAGATCAGCGACCCTGCCATGCTGTACAAGGTCATTGATATGATTGACAAGGAAAGCTGGGTCATGATGGGAGTGGATACCAAAGGCGAGATCTACGAAGGACTCCTGCAGAAGAACGCAGAGGACACGAAAAGTGGAGCCGGGCAGTACTTCACACCCCGCCCGCTCATCAAGGCCATGGTGGAGTGCCTGCGCCCGCAGCCCATGAAGACCATAGGCGATCCCTGCTGCGGCACAGGCGGCTTCTTCCTGGCAGCTTACGACTTCCTCACGTACAATTACAACCTTGACCGTGAACAGAGCCGCTTCCTTAAAACAAAGACCTTCGGAGGCAATGAGATAGTACCCGGGACCCGCAGGCTGGCCCTCATGAACCTTTTTTTGCACAACATAGGAGAAATTGACAGAGAAAACATGATCTCCAATTCCGATGCCCTCATAGCCGATCCCAATATCAGGTACGACTACGTGCTCACCAACCCGCCCTTCGGGAAGAAGAGCAGCATGACCTTTACCAACGATGAAGGTGAGCAGGAGAAAGAAGACCTTACTTACAACCGCCAGGACTTCTGGGTCACTACCAGCAACAAGCAGCTCAATTTCGTGCAGCACATCCGCACCATCCTCCGCACAGGAGGGCAGGCAGCAGTTGTCCTGCCTGACAACGTGCTCTTTGAAGGAGGAGCAGGTGAAACGGTCCGCAAAAAGCTCCTGGAGAACACCGACCTGCACACCATCCTGCGCCTGCCCACAGGCATTTTCTACGCCCACGGAGTAAAGGCCAATGTACTGTTCTTCGAGGCAAAACCGGCCTCCAAAGAACCCTGGACTAAAGAAATATGGATATACGACTACCGCACCAACGTACACCACACCCTGAAAAAGAACCCTCTTAGGTTCACAGACCTTGAGGACTTCATCCGGTGCTATAACCCTGAGAACCGTTCCAAGCGCAAGGAAGATGCTGAAGGCCGTTTCCGCAGATTCACCTATGAGGAAATAGCAACAGGGGACAAGACAAACCTGGACATCTTCTGGCTCAAGGACAAAAGCCTGGCAGACCTGGACAACCTGCCAGATCCCGATATACTCGCCAATGAGATAATAGAGAACATAGAAGCAGGGCTGGAAAGCTTCAAAGAGATCGTGGAAACCCTCAACGGTAATGGAAAATAATTATCCTTCCTGCAGATACCGTAAGCAGCTTACAAATTGCTAACTTCTTTAAACCGGAAGCGTAAAAGTGAATGTGCTACCTTTCCCAGGTTCACTTTCCACCCAAATGTCCCCACCGTGCATTTTTATGAACTGGTATATAAGAGAAAGCCCAAGACCGGTCCCACCATATCTGCGCGTGGTAGAGCTATCCACCTGATAAAAGGGATCGAATATCCTTTCAATGTCCTTTTCCGAAATACCGATACCATTGTCTGAGACAGATATCTGCACATGGTTTCCATTAAGACTCGCAGCAACGACCACGTTTCCCCCATAAGGTGTGAACTTTATGGAATTATCCACAAGATTGTAAATGATCTCCTTTAACTTGATGATATCAGCATTTATCTCATTGATATGTGCATCAAGGTCAACTATCAGTTCAATAGCCTTTCTCTTTGCCAGCGCCTGCATCATTGCACAGGTATCCTGGATAGCATCGCACAGATCGAATTTCGTATAGTCCAGGTCTATCTGTCCATAGTCGATACTGGAAAGATCCAATATCCTGTTGATGATGTTAAGGAGAAGATAGCCGCTTTCATGTATAGTCCCTATATATTTTTTCTGTTGCTCACTGACCTCTCCCAGCTCACCAGCAAGTATCAGTTCTGAAAAGCCGATTATAGAATTCAATGGGGTTTTCAGCTCATGGCTGGTATTGGCCAGGAATTCGGTCTTGCTGCGATTAGCCTCATCAGATACCAGCTTTGCCCTGATGAGAGCTCTTTCCACCTGTTTACGCTCAGTGATATCCCTGAAAAATACCAAGGATCCGTTGAGACCATCATAGGTTATCGGCACTGCAGAAACCTCTACATTGAAAGGCGTGCCGTCAAGCCTCAAGTAGATCTCTTCGATGTTAGGTACCTCTTCAGACATGTCACTAAGAAGATGGATACGTTCACGGACAATATCGCGGAAATCCGGATGGAAACGCTCCAGAACAGGCTGACCTATTAGCTGGTTGGCCGAATCAACACCAAAAAGAAGCAATGCTGCCGGATTGACATAGGCAAAGCAACCATTCGTCTGAACGAAAATGGCTTCAGGTGCATTCTCGACAAGCTGCCTGAAACGCACCTCACTTTCCAGAAGAGCCTTCTGAGCTGCCCTTTCTTCGGTCTGGTCGCGGAATACCAGGACAACTCCAATTATCTCGCCCTTCTCATTCACAATAGGCGAACCACTATCAGCAATGGGTATCTCCCTGTGGTCTTTCGAGATCAATAGCGTATGGTTTGCCAGGCCTACTACCCGGCCTTCCCTCAATACTCTGCGCACTGGGATCTCAACCTGCTGCCTCGTATCTTCATTGACGATGTTGAAAATTTCCTCAAGCCTTTTTCCCCTGGCTTCTGCCTCTGTCCAG
>JAHFZE010000157.1 GCA_020854785.1 Methanomethylovorans sp. | reverse complement strand
TTGTTTCCTGGGCCATCCCCATACCAGTGACAAGTCAGTCTGTACTGGATGCTATCAAGACAGCAGATGCAGAGATACCTCTTCCTGTAATGGATGTTGATCGCAGAAAGCCCATAGGCCAGGCGTGCTATGGGGACGTGTGGCAGGATGTGGACCTTGAGGTAAAATCCGACCCATCTGCATGCAGGCACTGTTCAATATGTGAAGCTGAAGTGAACTGTCCTATGGATGCCATATACAGGAATAAAGACAAGCTTGTGCTTGACAGGTGCCTTTGTTTTAATTGTGGTCTTTGCTCCACTCTATGTCCAGCAGGCGTATTTATTGCAAATCTTGGAAGTATCAAGGCAAAAATGGGATCCCATGGTCCAGAAAGCAATATGGAAGTGCCCATTGTACTACGTCAGTCTGACCGCAGGAGAGCACAGAAGATGGCTGAAGAACTGAAGGACAAGTTGATAGAAGGTTCTTTTGCCATGGGACAGATGGCTGAGAGTATAAAGTAATACTTACATTAATTATATGATTCTTTAGAGGTCAAAACATCTTTATAGTTTAGGCCCAATCAGAACTGATTGGCTGCAATATGGATCTGACACTGTTCACAGATATTGAGATCATTTTTGGTTTGTCGATACTTATTCTGTTACTGTTCCATAAGGTCAGATTATCCCCTGTTCTTGGTTTTCTTGTTACGGGAATTATAGCAGGCCCTCATGTCCTTGGTATCATTCGTGAAGTGGAACAGGTAGAGGTGCTTTCCGAGATAGGGATAATTCTGCTACTGTTCACTATAGGTGTTGAGATGTCCATCAAGGAGCTCTGGGACATCAAAAGATTCGTATTGGTAGGCGGTGGTTTGCAGGTGGTGATCACTACAGCACTGGTCTACTATATTTCCCTTTACATGGGTTACAGTCCCAACACTGCTCTTTTCCTTGGGTTTTTGGTATCCCTCAGCAGTACTGCTATAGTGCTCAAACTGTTTCAGGAAAAAGGGGAAACATATACCACCTACGGCAAAATATCCCTTGGCATACTCATATTCCAGGATATAGTCATTGTTCCCATGATACTCCTCACGCCCATACTTGCAGGCGTGCCCTCCACTTCAGGTGACAGTGGTGCCAACTTCCTTTTGAAAGGACTTGGTATCATGCTTTTTGTGATCGTTAGTGCAAGATGGGTCATGCCTGCACTGCTTTTCAGGATCGCTAAAACAAGGAACAGGGAACTTTTCCTTGTGACCATAATATTCACGGTGTTTGGTACTGCATGGCTTACTTCCAAAGCAGGCTTGTCCCTGGCTCTTGGAGCCTTCCTGGCGGGTCTGATCATATCTGAATCCGAGTACAGTCATCAGGCTGTTGGCAACATGATGCCTTTCAAGGATGTATTCATAAGTTTCTTTTTTGTTTCCATCGGAATGTTGATGGACGTCAGTTTCTTCCTGGAGAATATAACCATCCTCCTGGCATTGGCTGCAGTGGTCATATTTGTGAAGTCCATTGCAGCAGGACTTGTTACATTTATATTGGGCTATCCTCTGAGAACCACGATCATAACGGGGATGACACTGGCCCAGGTGGGAGAGTTCTCATTCGTTCTTTCAAGTTCCGGGAGGTCTTACGGGCTCCTGGATGAAAACCTCTATCAGGCTTTTCTCGCTGTTTCCATAGTAACTATGGCAGCTACTCCCTTTATTATGAACTTTTCACATGGTTTCTCGCGTAAGATCCTGAACAATACGAAGAATCCCATATTGATCAACGGTCTATATGCAAAGAGCATGGGTATACACTCAACTAACATGCTACCTGCAGATAAAGAAGAAGAATTACATGATCACCTTATTATCGTAGGTTACGGATTCAACGGAAAAACAGTTTCCAATGCTGCGAAGACCGCAGGCATACCTTATGTTATCATAGAGACTAACCCGGAAACAGTGCGTAATGAAAGGAAAAAGGGAGAAAGGATATACTATGGGGATGCAACTCATGAAGTTGTCCTTGATTCTGCCAACATTAAGTCTGCCAGGGTACTTGTGGTTGGCATATCTGATTTCATTGCTACGAGGGCAATAACCGATGTTGCAAGAAGGATGAATCCGAAGATCTATATTATCGCAAGGACACGATATATGAGCGAGATCAGAATCCTCAGTCAGCTGGGTGCCGATGAGGTGATACCCGAGGAGTATGAAACATCAGTAGAAATATTCAGTCGTCTTCTTAAAAAGTACCTGGTACCAGAAGAGGATATTTATTCATTCACAAGGGAGATACGTGCAAATGGTTATTCCATGTTGAGAAAGCATTCCATTGAAACTAAAAAGGATACCTTCAGTCTGAAAGATGATCTTCCGGGACTGGATGTAACATCTTTTAAGATCAAGGAAGGTAGTCTTATTCACGGAAGTACGCTCAAAGATGTGGACCTGAGGAACATTCATGGTGCAACAGTACTGGCCATACGCAGAGGTGAACAGATCATTGAGAACCCGGCGGGTGATACACACCTCCTTTCAGGTGATATGCTCATCGTACTTGGGAAACCTGAAAAGTTGTGCCAGCTAAGAACTTTCCTGGGAGGAGATGCTGAAGCAGGTTCTTCCGAAGTTTGCTCCTATGAAGGTTCATAAGATATGTCTTTTTGCAAAACAAAATATCTATGTTTCCAAATTGAAACGATAGTTGGATATTAAGTACATCGATCTTTACTATGCTATTATTTCCACATATGGTTGTATATCGCTCCCTGCCAGCTTATCTGCTGTTTCTACAGATGCGGATTCAACCAATAGGTATATTATATATTAATCTTAACTCTATATTGGGGGTAGTATTATGAGTGTGAATATAAGATCGATACTGATAGCCACCGATGGATCAGACAATGTAAAAAATGCAGTGAACTGGGGTATAGGATTGGCAAAAACCAACGATGCCAAGGTCACAGCTCTTTATGTTGTGCCCCCTGCAGGTGTAGGGGTTGCTATGCGTGGTGAGATGTGGGCAAAGGCCCTGGAGAACCACCTGAAGGACGAAGGTGAGAAGGCTACCGCATATGTGTTGGATGCGGGCAAGAAAGAAGGGGTTGAAGTAGAATGTGTGATCACTGATGGTAAAGTCCCTGCTAATGGAATAGTGGATTTTGCCACAGAGAACAATGTAGACCTAATAGTGATGGGGACTCTGGGACTCACAGGACTCACGCATATTCTCCTTGGAAGTGTTGCAGAGAACGTTGTGAGGCATGCAAAAAAGCCGGTATTGGTCATCCCATAATCTATTGAGGGCTAAAGTTTGTTGTTGGACCTTCTTAGGAGCATGTGAATACCTTCAAATCCGGAAAGTCCAATGAACAAACTCTTTTTATTTAGTTTTTGTTTTTACCCCAATTTAACAAAAATATTATTCAATACATAAAAAAAGAATTTTCACACATTATTTTGGTATTTTTCTGTTAATTGTTATGACATATTTTTATGAAAATACATTTTATTTTTCTTTTCACTTCCACCAAAATCTAATATGTATCTAAGCATGTACATCGGGTACGATAGATAGCTTTTTAATATATTATAATAATATGTGGAATCATATCTTTCAGGAACATATCATGATCCAAGACTTTAAAGAGACATATAAGGAAGTACTACAGGCGGTATTGCCATTAACTGTAGCCATCCTTTTGATCATGTTCCTTTTCATGGATATGGATCCTGGTCTTATGCTAACTTTCCTTAAAGGAGCCATATTTGTGATATTTGGCATGGGTCTTTTCCTGATGGGTGTTAAACTGGGAATGTTGCCCATTGGAGAATCTATAGGAGCCGATCTGCCAAAGCATGGTTCAGTGATCTTTATTGTCATAGTAGGGTTCTTACTATCCTTTATGGCAACTGTGGCTGAACCGGATGTAAGGGTTCTGAGCACTATGATCGAATCAGTTTCAGATAATGGGATAGAACGCAGTACGCTGATACTTTCCATCTCTCTGGGTGTAGGTTTCTTTGTAGCTGCATCCATGCTCAGAATAATTTATAGTATTCCTCTGAGGCATATGTTATTTGTCGGTTATTTGATCGTAGTTTTACTTTCCTTTTTCACACCGATGGATTATCTTGCAATATCCTATGACTCTGGCGGTGTGACCACAGGTCCGGTAACAGTGCCTGTAATACTGGCTCTTGGAGTTGGAATATCTTCTGTTCTTACTGGTAAATCCGAACTCTCGGAGAGTTTTGGATTAATAGGGCTCGCATCTCTTGGTCCTATCCTGAGCCTGATGATCTTGGGAATTCTGTCACATTGAGGTAAAATATATGGAAGGGATAACAGACATAACAATCGAGGTTCTTCTGGCTCTTTCTCCTCTTGTTATATTTTTCATATTTTTTCAGCTGAGATATCTGAAACTTCCTTCCTTTGAGGTCACCAAGATCTTCATAGGCATGTTAATGACAGCTGTAGGAATGATATTATTCCTTTATGGTGTGTATAATGGTTTTTTTCCCATAGGTCTTCAGATCGGAGCATTCTTTGGCAGCCTTGAGCAAATGTGGATACTTATACCAATAGGTTTTGTGCTTGGTTTTCTGGCCACGTTCGCTGAGCCTGCTGTGCGGGTGCTTTCTTATCAGATAGAGAAGTCTTCAAGCGGATATATACGGGCAAAGCTTATGCTTTACACTTTGTCTTTTGGTGTTGCGGTATTTGTTGCCATTGCGATGGCCAAAATAGTCTATGGGATACCCTTTTTATACCTCATCGTTCCAGGATACCTGTTGGCATTGGTGTTGCTATGGTTGTCTGATAAAGATTTCATTGGTATTGCTTTTGATTCAGGAGGTGTTGCCACAGGTCCCATGGCTGTTACCCTCCTAATGTCCATGGTAGTAGGAATGGCTTCTGCACATAATGAAAGGGATGCTGTGGTGGATGGTTTTGGGCTTATTGCAATGATAGCACTGGCACCAATTATATTTGTTATGCTGCTTGGTATATATGTGAAATATAAGAGGAGATGAGGTAATGTCGCAAGAAAGTCAGTTTTCTCTGGTAGTAACTATTGTAAAAAAGGGCTGGGGAGACAAGGTTGTAAATGCTTCCAGAAAAGCAGGTGCTAAAGGTGGCACTATTATATACGGTCGTGGTACAGGTGTACACGAGAACAAAAGTCTGCTCGGTCTGATGATAGAGCCTGAAAAAGAGATCGTTCTGACAATAGCAGAAGCTGAAGTGGTAGAACCGATCGTAGCAGCGATAAAGGATTCAATAGGTATCAATGAACCAGGATGTGGTATTGGATTTGTTGTACCACTGACAAGCATATTTGGTACTGCCCAGATAGTATGCACTCTTGATCTCTTATCAAAAGACGGGACATAATATTCAGGGAATTCTTTGGGATTTTAGGGCAGCACAGAATACTCTTATAGCAATAGAAAAAGAAAAAAAGGCAAAGAGCCTGGAGTCTGATCTTTATCTTTACAGGTTATCTCTGACCCACTGTGCTCCTGCTTCCAGTACCTTCTTGTTGATGTCGATAAGTTTTTGCTTGCCTGCAAAGTTCTCTGCCAGAGCTTCAGTAAATGCATCTGCCGGAAGTTTTGTAATACCAAGTTCCTTCAGTACTCCAAGCATTACAGTATTTGCAGCCTTCTCTGCCTTGGCCTTGCAGGCTATCTCCATGGCAGGTACTGCAATACCCCTTACTCCTTCAGGAATGTCATATTCCCCGATGGTCGAATCATAAAGTATGACACCTCCGGGTTTTACATCCATGGCGAACTTTTCCAGGGATGGACGGTTCATGGCGATCAATATGTTCGACTCATATACTATGGGTGAACCAATGGCAGAACCTGAGATCACCACAGAACAGTTGGCTGTGCCTCCTCTCTGTTCAGGGCCATAGGAAGGATACCAAGAAACATGTCTCTGGGCCCTGCAGGCTGCTTTTGCAAGTATCAGGCCAAGGCTCAGTACGCCCTGTCCGCCAAAACCTGCAGCCTTTACAAGCACCTGCCCGAATGCCGGGTCTTCCACTGCATCAGGAGATGCCTCAGTTTCAAGGTTGAAGGCTTTATCGATCGCTTCCTTACTGAAATCGCTACCATTACGACATAGTGTTTCCACTTCATCGGACATGTCCCTGAAATTACCCAGGGGGAATTCCTTTTCCATCTGCTCGTTCACGAACCTTGTGCTTGCTTCTGCATCCTGTTTCAGGTTCGTAGGGCAGGTGGAGAGCACTTCCACAAAAGCGTAGCCTTTACCGTCACGTTGTATCTCCAGAGCCTTCCTTACAGCTTTACGTGCCTTACGGATGTGGGATATATCTGAAACAGAAACCCTTTCTATGAACACTGGTGCCTGAAGGCTGCTTAGCAATTCGCACATGTGCAGAGGATAACCTGCATACCTGGGATCTCTTCCGGTGGGACATGTAACCGTTTTCTCTCCAATGAGGGTTGTGGGTGCCATCTGGCCCCCAGTCATACCGTACACAGTATTGTTCACAAAGAAAACAGCTATCTTTTCTCCCCTGTTGGCTGCCTGGATGGTCTCGTTAAGACCGATGGATGCCAGATCCCCATCACCCTGATAACAAATGACCACTGAATGATCAAGGGCTCTCGATACACCAGTGCCTACTGCAGGAGCACGGCCATGTGCGACCTGCAAGTTCCCGCAGTCAAAATAATAATAAGCGAACACAGCACAGCCTACGGGGCTTATCATCACTGTACGGTCCTGAATACCCAGGTCACCCATAGCCTCACCTATGAGCTTATGCAGGATACCATGGCCACATCCTGGACAGTAGTGAGTGGCAGTTGGAGCAGCTCCTCCTTTTCTCGGGAACTCGGCATAAAGGCCTGCAGGCCTGCCTATTACCTTCTCTTTCATATTGAGCCTCCAGTCGCAATATATTCTATCTTTTCCATTACCTGGTCGAAAGTTACCAGATTTCCTCCAAGCCTGTTCACAAGTTCAACGGGTCTTGTGCATCTTGTTGCAAGCAGTACATCATCTCTCATCTGCCCATTGCTCATTTCCACGCAGATGAATGTGCAATCTCTTGTCTGTGCGAGTGAGAGCATTTCTTTTTCAGGGAAGGGGAAAAGGGTGATGGGCCTGAAAAGACCTGCCTTTATACCTTTCTTCCTTGCCTGCTCCACAGCAGACCGGCAAATGCGGCTGCTTATACCATATGAGACCAGGATGATGTCGGCGTCTTCCATCATATATTCTTCATAATCAACTTCCTGATCTTGAATTAGCTCGTACTTCTCCTGCAGCTTATTGTTGAATCCTTCAAGCTGCTCGAAGTCCAGGAAGATAGAAGTCACCAGATTTTGTCTTGTCTGCTCAGTGGCATTCACAGCCCAGGAAGTATCTATCTGTGG
>JAHFZE010000077.1 GCA_020854785.1 Methanomethylovorans sp. | reverse complement strand
GTTTATGGACCTGTTGCTGAGCCAGTCCACCTGGCTGTCAATAGGGATAGATTCACTGGTACGGGTATCAGGGTCATATACGTTCTTTCCTATGACAACATACTCAAAGATACCATCAAGGTTCGGACCAAGGGTCATCCTTACTACCTGCGCATTCGGTATGCCCCTGTTAGCATCTGCCGGATCAGGTGTCTGAGGTACATCTATAACAATTCCCCTCAATACAGGTACATTGAGCTGTCTCAGTTCACGCTCCCCTTTCTCGTTGTCATAATAGTTCAGCCTGAAGCTCTTCAGGGATATAACGCACTGTACCAGCGACTGGTTGTTCTCATCACAATAGTACTTGACAATGTCATCGAATGTATCAAATCCCACAATGACGTTGCAATCCTTACTTTCTAGGTCAGAGATCAATGCATCCACCACTCCCATTTGACCATTAGCGATATCACTGCGATGGAACCACATACCAATGGTGGGTTTTGCAGGATCGTACACATGATGTGTACTATCGTTCTGGGAATACCATTCCAGATATTCCTGTGTTGTCTCAAAGTATTTCTGTGAATAATCTTTATGGTAAAGTCCTACCTTCGGCAGAACGGGCGTATCCGATCCCTGTAATTCCCAGCCTGCGGTAAGCTCTGGATGGCCACCGTATTCCTTGGCGAGATAGATCAATAGATTCTCAGCGTTATTCAGCTGTGCATCGGTTTCTGTACCCATGTTGTTGTAATAGCTAAGCAATGTGACATTCTCATCACCCGTATATACATGGTCAAAATATGCAGGTGCATCAATGGAACGCACATCAACAAAAACAGTACCTGCAGCATGAGCCTCCCAGAAACTCTGGTTAAGAGGGATATAGATACTGCTGGAAAGCATATCACAGAAGATCACATCCTGCTCCTGAAATAAACCTCTTGAAGCTGCCTGTAGTAACTCGTCACTGGGATCGGCCCATGTGGTCACATTGAAGGACGGAATGTAAGTGTATTCTATGTTCTGGCTGTAAGGATTTGTCAGACTGGCATTTTCCAGGGCCGGGTTTGCTGCATAGCAAAGATACATTATCTTTATAGTATCCCATTTATCAGTAATCTCAGGATGGTTGCCATATTCCTTTGCAAGATACAGCATGAGGTTCTCTGCATTGCGCCTTTCCTCCTCGGTGTCAGTACCCATGTTAGTGTAATATGTATCTATTAAATGAGTGGATGAACCATCAGAAATGTGATCAAAATACTCAGGAGTGCCCATGGACCTGATGTCCACAAGAGAGATGCCTGCATCATGAGCCGCTTCGAATGTTTCACTGAGAGGATCAAAGACCGCAGATGAAAGCATATCAGTGAATAATATATCCTGTTGCAGCAGTAAGCCGCTTGAGGCTGCCTGGAGCAGCTCGTCACTGGGACCGGCCCAAGTAGTAGTATTGAAGGAAGGGATGTATGTGAATTCTACGCTGCCATTGAATCTTGTAGCACCTGCAGCAGTTTCCAGAGCTGGGCTTGACTGCCAGCCGATATAGACAATGTGTATTTTACCTCCCCAGGCATCGGTTATTTGAGACTTATTTCCATAGTTCCTGCACAGATAAGTCAGAAGATCTTCTGCATTCTGCATTTCTGTTGCAGTTCCGGTACCCATATTATTATAATAGGTATCTATTGGCTCCATTGAAGAACCGTCGGAAATATAATCAAAGTACTCAGGTGTTCCAAGAGATCTTATGTCCACAAAAGATGTTCCATTGTCCTTTGCAGAACTGAACGACGGGTCCATAGGATCAAAGACCGCACTTGACAACATGTCAGTAAAAATAATATCCTGTTCCATCAATAACCCTGAACTTGCTGCTGCGAGCAGTTCATCGCTGGGACCAGTCCAAGTGGTCGTGTTGAACGAAGGAACATAAGTGAACACTACATCTGAACTGTATGCCATGGACTGGCTTGCTGCTTCAAGAGCAGGGCTGGGAGTCCAGGAAATGTACATTATATTTATTTTGTTTTCATCTGCCGCTACTACCTGTATACTGAACAATATAACCAGTATACTGATCGTCATGAGTAACTTTCTCCACCTCATAGTACCATCCCTTTCAAAATGTGTTACCATCTTCGCTCTTTGTGCTACTACCAGACATCTGCCACTTTTAAAGATATGTTAGTTTTAACCTTATGAGCAGCAACAATAAACAAAAGCTGCTTCTGGAAACTCGGCAATATCACCTCGAAAGATGGTTCGGATATCTCTGTATGTCATAGAGAATACAGAGAACTTGCCAAACCAATACTCGAGCCTTAAATCAAAATGGGTGTTCGGCACTTAACAAAAAGTGCCTTAAAAGATCAGATTTTCCCCCTTCTCCTGAACCCAAGGAAGACTGCGCCTGCAGCACCGACTACCAGTACAAAGGCAATAATATCAGAACCGGAGAATGCAGGAGTACTACTTTCAGGTGGTGCTATGGTTTCCTTGGTCATCTCATAACCTTCCACATAGTTCTCAGGAGTTGACTTAGGAGCTTCAGGTGCAGGCTGACTTAGGTCTGTGCCTGCTCCAACCTGGATCTCTAAAGTCTGGTTCGTTGATCCTGAAGTTGCAGCCTGATTAGTAATTTCCAGTTTCGGACCGGTGGAACTGCTGCTACGGCTGCTGCTTGAGGTACGTTCTGTTACAGGCTCGCTGGTTGCCTCCACCATGAGTTGCTTGTACTCTGATGCAGTCTGCTCATCCACCAGGCCCGGAACAGACATTACACCCTGTATGAACTCATCCAGTGACGGATTTCCACATGTGTGATGACAGCAGGTAACACCATTGTCCACCACGGACTCAACATATTCTTTCACCAGATTCTGGACCACTTCATCCGATGCGTCCCATGAATCCTTTCTTACTGTTTCGAGCATCCTTGCTGTGATAGATTGGTATTGATATGCATTTTCCTTAAGGAACTGGTCCAGTCCGAGGTTCTGGGAATCCAATATATATGTCTCATACATCTTGTTCCAGTCCGAATCAGTTACCAGATCTGGTGTGGTTGCTTCCCATCCCCACATATACTCTACGGTCTTCATCATTTCCCTGGCACCTGCATAATCATATTCCATCATACCGGTTATCCACTTGGGATTGAGATACCTTACAGTCAGCTCGGTACTGAAGGCTTCACCGAGTGTTATGATCTTCGGGTCATCCACACTTTTCAGGTCAGAGATATACATTGAAGGAGACTCACCTGTGATCGATCTTACAGCAAGTCCGAGTGCTCCGAAGTAGGAGTAATAGTCATCATTGTCTATGAGACCGTAAAGGTTCGAGGTATCACTATGGATGGCTGCATCCACTCCTCCGAGGTTCTGTTCGAACACATCCTCATAATTGACACCCCAAACATCTTTGCCATATACGTTGGACATTCTGGATATGTACAGGTCAGCAACCTCTGAAGAATTCTCCCAGGTATCACTGGCTTCTACTGCTTCAGATACTCCTGTGCCGTAGGTGCCTGCGGCTTCACTGAATAACCTGGACATCGAAACATTGTGAGCAATGCTTTCATTATATCCGCCTGCCAGCATTGCATCTTCCATGGTAAGTGAATTCCATCTTACATAGTTGGTCTCATTTGTCTCATTAAGTGCAGCAACCATTCTGACCGCCGTGTCCATCAGTTCTATCTGATATGGGAAAGTATCACGGTAAAGTCCTGATGTTGTGATGAGCACATCTATTCTCGGATGGGTCATCTCTTCCTGTGGGATCACTTTAAATCCGGTTATCCTTCCGCTGGTCCTTTCCAGTTCCACACCCAGAAGAGCATAGATCTGTGCTTCCAGAAGACCTTCGTGCCGCATTGTTTCTACAGACCACATGACAAAAGCTACCTTGTTGGGATATTCCCCATTTGCAGTATAATATGTCTCAAGCCAGTTTTCTATGATAACAGCTCCCATGACTTCGGTCTCTTCGTCCGGAATGGTTCTCTGGTCAAAACTATAGAAGTTCTTACCTGTGGGCAATGCTCCTGGATTACGTACGGGATCATTGCCTGTGCCGGGCTCGATGTATTCAGCATTAAGTGCCCTTAATGTCTGGTCGATCTCACGTGTTGTCTGAGCCAGGTTGTTTGCATACTGCAGAGCCAGTTCAAGATCTGCTGTGATATTGGTGTTTGCAAGACCAAGTACCTCAACCTGGGCATTGGAGACGTTAGTTCCGTTAAGAATGGTAGCATTCAAAAGCAACATGGCATTTGTATCTGCTTTAGTCTGCCGATATTCTTCTGTTCCATTGTCAGCTGGAAGTACATTGTAGATGTGATCTGTGAAATTGTTCCCAAGCATGGATTTTACCATGCATATAAGCTTCTCTTCTTGTGGTGCCACACCAAAGACATGAAGCCCATAAGGCATGAGTTCAGATTGTATTTTATGCAGGTAATTATGCAGCACACTGTCCAGGAAGTTCTCGAACTCATCATCTGTCATGACAGATAAGTCTTCAATTGAAACCTCCAGATCTTCTTCCAGACTCAGGTTACCGTAAAGTTGTATCGTACTGTTACGGTAAAGAGACATCATTGCAGTTTCATTATCGTTCTTCGAATCCTGATAGTTATGGATCTTCTCATGCATCGTAGCAAGATCACCATAAAGGCCAGCTTCTATTATAGGTGGTGTAAGATGATCAATTATAACGGCATTGCCACGGCGTTTGGCCTGGGTGCCTTCCCCCACGTTATCCATAATGTAGGGATAGATGACAGGTGTCTCGGCCACCATGATAGACGGATAGTCATATCTCCACAGACCAACTTCATTTCCTGGGAGCCATTCCTGTGTGCCGTGGGTACCGAAGTGGATCATGGCATCTGCATCGTATACGTTGTTGATCCAGAAATATGTTGCAAGATACTGGTGTGTTGGAGGTATTGAGGAATTGTGGTATATAAGAGACTCATCTGACTGTCCTGCTCTTGTTGGCTGGGGTATGAAATTGACATTTCCAAGCTGGATGGTCGGTATTACAAAGTACTTCCCGCTTCTATCCTCATAGGTCATTACCTCGCCGGGTGCTTTTCCCCAGGTACCCTCAACTTCAGTACGCACGCTCTCTGGCAACGTGTTGTACCATTCAAGATATTCATCCACAGGAAGAAGGGTCACATAGCCTGACTGTACGACTTTGTCAAGTTCCCCTGGAGCCCATGTACCGACATTCCTACTTTCAATGAACAGGTCGATGAACTCACTGCCATTTGGAATTGTGCCGTTGCCCATGTTATAGCCTGCAGCCTGCATATCTCCCAGGAGCAGTGTGAAACTTGAGCCTATGTCCAGGTAACTGGCACCAATGTTGTTCTTGCCACCCTCGTGGTTATAGTAGAGTACAGTGATCTTCTTGTCAGCATTTGCTGCTCGACCAAGTTCCGCCCATGCAATT
>JAHFZE010000247.1 GCA_020854785.1 Methanomethylovorans sp. | reverse complement strand
ATCCAGAAACAGACGCTCATCAAGAGCTCTTATGAACTGGGTTTTGAGGTGGGTTATCATAAGCATTCAGAGATCGGATGGGTAAAGGAGAGGTTCAACTCACTTTACGAGTTTGCATCTCAGGGCGATCTGGGTACTTCGGTCAGAGAAAACTATGAGATCGGAAGAATAGAGGGTGCCAGGACCAGAGAACGTGATATGAAAGCTGGTCTTTCAAAGAGAGGGGCAGATAAGGATCCATCTTTATCCACCTCTTCACCCGTGTTGCTACCACAATCTCACAGTATTTCAGGGATCAGTAATTCCTTCAGAAAGAGAGAGATTTTTCAGGCAGGTTCTCCGGCTCCTTTAGAAAGGCCTCAATTGACAGACCTGCCTGAGAATACTTCCCTTACAAAAGCAGTTGAAAGGCCATCCATGCTGGATGGGTTTAAAAATCTCTCCCCTAAAAAATGATCTCTTTCAAAGGGAACCATAACCTACGAACCTTTGTTTTTCGTCCAGATCTGTGAGTATGAACCTATCCTGTTGTGAATAGGATATTTCCTTCATACCCCTCAGTTCAAGAACATACTCCTCTCCAGCCGACGCTTTTTCTACCATATTCCCGTTTTTCTCTATGCTGCTGACACGCATAGGGGACGATTGTAGTCCAACGAATATATGTAACATGCTTCCAGTATTGAAACCTTTGGAAAAAGGGGAGAGTCTGCATTTAATTTTCAAATTCTCACTGACCATTTCCTCAAGGGAGAGGACATGGCCTCTATCAATATCTTTGGACTGTATCCCTTTAAGAGCAAGTCCTACTCTCGCTCCGGATGGCGCATTTCTAACATCCACATCGTGCATCTGTATAGACCTGATCTCCAGAGGTTTTCTGGTGGGATAAGCTGTCATTTTGTCTTTTGCATTGATAGTACCCTGGATTACAACCCCAAGCACAACACATCCGATCCCAGTGACATTGAAAGATTGGTCTATTATCACCCTTGCTGGCAGAGTGGCCTTCTTTCTATCCTCTTCATCGATCGTTTCACCCATATTGAAGATCTTTTCCTTGAGCTCTTCCATACCCTCAAAGGTTTTAGTGGAAACTGCCATGTACTCCCAATTCTCAAGGACCGTGCCTTTTGTGATCTTCTGCAACTTTGCTTTCAATTCATCTGTTGCCTGCGGGTAAGTAGTATCAGATTTTGTGAGCAGCACAAGGCCATGTTTGTAGCTCATGCACTCAAGGCAGACGATACATTCCCCGGCATAGGCATCCAGACCAGTGGGAGGCACGCAAAGGATGGCGATATCGGAAAGAGTAAGAGAGGCTATCAATGGCTTAACGGAATCGGGGTATCCTGTAGGGTCTATGATAGTCATTATCTTATCGCCCTTGGCAAAATCATACATTGTGAAGTCCGATACGTTGCCTTTCTTTCCCATTTTTGCAGCAAGTGTTGTTTTTCCACTTTGCTGGCTACCTATTATAGTGATCTTTGTCATGTTGGCACCTGGTCTTTATGAGCTTACGAATGCTATCATACAAATATATCTTTTTTCATGACCACAATTGGCCTTCCCACATGGCTAGTGTCTTATCACTGGTGCTCTTGTTGATCTTTGTCATATGTACAACGTATTCGTTATCTTCGATCTTAGGTTCACTGAACATTACATCCATTCCAAGCCTTCTCATGTACTCTTCGAACCTTGATATGGTTGCCCTGTCTTTCACTCTTATGGTGAACTCTTCGGCAACTCTCTCCCCCTCTCTTACTTTTATTATGGATTCCTTCATAGGTCGCAGGATACTTTCTCCCAGTTGAAGGCAACGTTTTCTGAAATCTTCCTCATTTTCGTCCCATTCCACCGACTGAAATCCTTCTCTTACTATTCTGGAGAATATGAAGTCTCTTCCACTTTCATTATACACTTTCATTGCATGTTGCAGATCAGAACAGTTACTTTGAGATGCAGTGTATTTGATTGGTTGCAATACCATCTTGGGGTCCTTGATCACCACTCCTTCATGGCCTTTTCTTCCAATATCCTGAATAATATGGCGCACCACATCAGGAGCTTCCTGGATATCGAATTCTCCGAAAAGTCTAACCTGTCTGAAGCTGTATTTTTCAGCAAGGCTCCTGCGCTCATGCAATGGTAAGGGTAAACCCGTGTTTTTCTGCCTTATGTCAAAAACAAAGAACTCCAAAGATCCAATATCATATATTTTCTTGGGTACATAAGGGTTATCAGGACCCACCATTTCCCCATATACCACAAATTGGGGATTCTCAGTGAAAAAATCGTGGTCTAGTAGATCATTAGCTTTCTCTGAAGAATAAGGGCACACATGACCGCTGCGGGTAAGAGCTACAAGCTTCCCGTCCAGCAATATCACCCTTACATTATATCCATTCATTTTTTCTTCTACCGCCACCCTAGGTATGTCACTGAAATTGTGTTTGATGGCAGGACCAAGAAGCATTGCTCTTTTGATCTTTGGAAATCCACGAATAAGACTGAATACGTTACCCTTTTGTACAAGGACACTTCCAATATCGATCTGTAAAGCCTTATGTTCAAAACGGAATAGGTGTTGGTACTCGTTCCAGTTGGGTACCAACACTCTTCTTTCCATCAGTTCCTGCATCCTTTGCACAGAAATGTCCAGGAAAGATGCAGCACTTTCAACGTCCAGCTCCGTTTGCGGATAATGCTCCATGTTCACTGTGCCATTGAGTGTACCAGATTCCTTCTGGTTATCAATCCGACGAAATCGCCTTCAAGGTTCATCACCGGCAGACCTCCGATGTTCTCTTCAAGCATCATCTTTGCAACATCTGAAAGAGAAGTGTTCGTATTAACTGTTTTCACACTCCTCCTCATGATATCTGCAACTATCAGGTTTTTTATCCTGGCCTCCTGCTGATTGCCTGAAACGATGTCCCTGAAAGCTCTCATTGCCTTTACAACATCTTTTTCGGTGACTATTCCTACCAGTTTACCATTCTCTATGATAGGGATCCTCCCGACGTTTTTATCCAGCATCAGACGCCTGATATGGCTCACACGGTCGCCAGGGCTTCCTATCACAGGTTCTCTCTGCATGAATTCCCCGGCAAAGCCATTGAAGTTGTTAGTTTTCAGGAGTTCTGCAGGTGTCACCCAGCCCATTACATTCTCATCCTTGCAGACAATGATAACTCCCTGGTTCTTGTCGATCAGGGTGACAGCATCCTTTACTTTTACATCCGGAAAAACCTTCACAAAATTGTCAGAGACAGCTGTGGCTACATGCAGTGAAGATGCAGGCATGCTTCCCTTCTTTCTGGTACCAAGCTCTCTTGTGAGGTTTCTCATAGTAAGGATACCAACTACCTTATCTTCATTTTTCACAAGGAACCGGCGCATTTCTTTCTTTTCCATAATATCAAGTGCATGGGAAAGCGTATCTGATTTACTGATAGTTGGTGGTTCTGCCATTATGTCCTTTACTTCCATCTCTTTCACCTTCGGTTT
>JAHFZE010000113.1 GCA_020854785.1 Methanomethylovorans sp. | reverse complement strand
GGCTCCTGCCACCCAAGCAAAGACATACGCCGCTTCCGACCATAACGGAGCTAGGGATACAAGCAAAGGGATGCTTACAATATTGAAAATGAGCTGAAAGGATGCCTTTTGGATAAACCGCCGTTCAGCGCGCAAGGTTGCTGTAAAAATCGCGCCCACGCCATTGATTAGAGGGAGCACAGCAAGAATTTGCAGCTTCCTTGCGGCGTATTCGAGGATTTCGCCCGAAAAGTTCGGGGCAAAGAAACGGATCAGAATTTCGGGGAAGAAGAATAGAGCGGCCGAAAAGACAAGCAAAGCCAAAGCCGCGATCTTTAAGACATTCGAAGCATATTGAGCAGTTTTTTGGGGATTTGGATCGGTTTTCAATTGAAGATAGATCGGAACCATCATCGTAGCCATGGCGCCCGCCATGATTGCAGACAAGCTTTCTGCCGGTTCAAGGGCTACGATCACAGCGTCCAATCGCCAAGATGTTCCGAACGTTGCAGCCAACACCATTTCCCGGATAAACCCAAGAATTTTGGAAATGGTTGTGAATACCAGAAATGCTACGGTTCCGACAGCAATTGACTGCGCCCCCGAAGATATCAACCGAAATCGTTTAACTTGCTCCTTCCAGCCCATTTCATTACCCTTTCTGGTTATGAAACTTCATACACAGGATCAACGCAGTAATCGAACAGAACTTGTGATGATAGAAAAACGAAAACAACCGAGCGTACAGGACCCACTTTTTTCTGGGAACCTTCCGAAAAATTGGTTCCTTGGCGATTTTTTCTATGGCGCGGGCAACAATCTCGTATTGGCCGAATTGGATAAGCGCCCGACGTGTATCGCGGTATTTCTTTCTGGAATGAATCATGATGTTTCGAGCAATTTGTTGAACCAATCCGAATGCGACAAAAGCAAGAAGGTCCTGATTCCTTTCGATTTGGTTGAGCAGTTCCAAATCGCTCCGGAGAGACTCTAAAATGAGCGCGCTTTGCTCAACGATCCTATGCTTCGGAGATTTGGAGAGGGTCGAAGCATTGGCGCAATAATGGTACGTATACTTATTGACCAAATGAATCGTCGGCTGACGCGAAAAGCATCGAATGGAAAAGACCATGTCTTCTCCAAACGGTAGATTTTTTTCGAACCGGAGTTGGCGCTTCTGAAGGAATTGGCTCCGGTAAAGTTTATTCCATACAGGTACTCCATATCCCGGATCGTACAGATACTCGTACTTGACGTTCGTTCGTTCCAGTTCTTCCTTCGAAAACTGAACTCGGTTGAAATGGGGGTTAGGCAGGACCTTTTGATTGTCATATACTATGAAAGTATTCCCGATGACAAGATCTGCTTGGGTGGCTTCGGATCGATCATGCAAGAGTTCGACGGTCCGTGGATCGACATAATCATCGGAGTCCACAAAAAAACAATACTCTCCGGTCATGATGTCCATCCCCGCATTTCTCGCGCTGCTTACTCCCTGATTCTCCTGATGAATGACCCGTACCCGGTCATCCTGTAGCGCGTATCGGTCACAGATCTCTCCACATCGATCAGGGGATCCATCATCCACGAGGATGATTTCGAGATTGGAATAGGTCTGATGAATCACACTCTCGACGCACCGCTGAAGATAGGGTTCTACCTTATACACCGGTATGATAATGCTGATAAGCGGTGCCACTCGAGGATCTGAAACTTGTGATCCGTTTTTCATGATCTCTCCACAACGTGTTGAAAACACTCCCAGTATTGCTGCGCAATCGATGAAGCCGAATACGCAATCTGAAACTCATCTCTTATCGCCCGGAGTTTCTCGCGATCGGAGTCTTGTCCCAAAACCTCCAAAATCTTGCGCGCCAATTGGTGATGGTCTGTAGCCGGGTCATAGTAATGAAGCAGGTTTCGGGTGATTTCAGGGATGCTGGTTTCTCGGGTTGTCAGCACCGGGACTTCAAAAAGGGCAGCTTCCACCGGTGTAATCCCAAACCCTTCGTGCAGCGAAGGCGAGACAAACAGAGAAGAATTATGATAGAGATAATTTCTCTGGGCATCGGTGACATAACCGGTTACGACCACCCTGGGGATCTTTTTTTCTTTGATGTAGGTCTGAATTAGATTGATTTCCTTCTGGATCACAGGACCTGTTAAGACCAGAGAATGATCGATCTTGTCCTGGATCTGCTCAAATGCCTTGATCAAGGTCATGAGGTTTTTGTGGAACCGGATTGCGTTCACACTCAAGATGTAGGGTTTATCTATAGGAATCTCGCTTACCTCTGACAACCTGACCACTATGGGATTGTGAATCGGAGTAATCTTCTGATCCGGAATATTTGGATAATGAGTTAAGATATCCTGTTTCACAAAATGAGAAGGCGTAATGATATGGTCCGCATTCAGCAAGGTCTTACGGTATGTGGCATCCAAATAGGCAAGATACCGTTTTGAAAGTTCATTGGGAAAATGCTTTAGATAGAGATCATGCACCATGACCACCGTCTTGGTGGACTTGGAGGTGTAGACACTTTGGGCAATATGAGGATGGAAGAGAAGATCCGACCTACCCCGCTTATGAATCTTAGGCACCGATCGCCGTTCAAAGTACAGATGGCGAAAAAACCCCTCTTTCCATCGAACAAGGCGTAGCGCTGGCGGGCATGTAACGCCAATGACACAAGCATCAGGGAATCGATGGGAAAACACCTTTTCTGCTTCGGGATTGGCTACCAATCGAAAGTGGTTCAGCCGATCGATTTCTTGCATACCAACGAGGAGGTTGATCACATAATGACCAATGC
>JAHFZE010000210.1 GCA_020854785.1 Methanomethylovorans sp. | reverse complement strand
CTTACCTGCTTATTATAGCACGTGGTTTGACTGCGACTTCAAGTTTCATTTTTTCGAAAAGCTCCACTCCAAAAAGCAAAAAGAAGCTATTAGAGAATAAGCAACAAGTTCTGACTATCGCGTTTGTGTTCATTTTCTTACTGACCGCTCTGCTTCCTATCGTAAACTACTATTCATCTCCTCAAAAAGAAGACTGGAGGAGTGTTGCATCCTATATTAACTCAGTGACCCAGAAGGGAGATGTAATCGTTCCACTACCCGCTTACATCTCCAAGCCGCTTGAATTCTATTATGATAATTCGACAGATGGGACCTATATAATAGCATCTGGATTTAGTGAGCAGGAACTGGACAATTTGGTGAACGAGAGGAATAATACCAGTTTCTTTGTGCTTACGGGAGATATCAGTGCAGCAAATCCTAATGGGACCGTGCTAAAATGGCTGGGAGAAAATGCTGACATTGTAAATGTCATTACCGACGTCTACATATTAGTTCCCAGGACATGATCTCAAAAGTGGAGTATCAACTGAATTCTTAAGTACTATTAATTTTATCCTATGCACCATAATCCTCAATCCAGTGCGAAATGTGATCAGATGTCATACAGGATAATCGAGAAACGGGATATGGTACACCAGGTACACTTGATGAAGGTGCTTGCGCCTGATGTGGCAAGAGCTGCAAAGCCCGGGCAGTTCGTGATAATAAGGATCGATGAACAAAGTGAAAGGATACCTCTTACAATTGCGGATTATAATGTTACGGAAGGTTCAGTGACTATTATTTTCCAGCAGATGGGTAAGACGACAAGGCAGCTTGCCACGCTCAATGCTCAGGACGAGCTTCAGGATCTTGTAGGACCTCTGGGAACTCCTTCCGAGATAGAAGAACTGGGTACTGTTGTGCTGGTGGGAGGTGGCGTGGGTGTCGCCCCTGCCTATCCACAGGCTAAAGCCTACAAAGAAGCAGGCAATAAAGTGATCACCATCATAGGTGCCCGGAGCGAGAATTTGCTCATCCTTGAAGAAGAGATGCGGGCTGTAAGTGATGAATTAATTGTGTGTACAGATGACGGCACCAAAGGACATCATGGTTTTGTAACGGATGTACTTCAGAAACTACTGGAAAGCGGTGAACATGTGGATCGCGTCGTGGCCATCGGTCCACCCATAATGATGAGGGCCGTGGCGGGTGTGACAAAGCCTTTCGGTATCCAGACCATTGTAAGCTTAAATCCCATAATGATCGATGGCACTGGGATGTGCGGTGGTTGCCGTGTCTCTGTTGATGGTAAGACAAAGTTCGCCTGTGTCGACGGGCCCGAGTTCGATGCCCACAAGGTAGATTTTGATCTGCTTATGAGCCGTCTTGCAGTTTACAGGGACGAAGAGGGTATTTCTATCAAAAAGCATGAATGCACTTGTGGAGGTGGGCAGTAATGGCAGCAAGACAGCCCATGCCGTTACAGGACCCTGAAGTAAGGCGCAGTAACTTCAATGAAGTAGCACTGGGTTATACAGAGGAGCAGGCTGTTGCTGAAGCTGCCCGTTGTCTGCAATGCAAGGACCCCAAATGCGTGCAGGGATGTCCAGTGAATATCGATATTCCGGCCTTTATCGCCTGTATTGCCGAAAGGAAGTTCGATGAGTCCATCAGGACGATCAAGCTTACTAATGCTCTTCCTGCGGTATGCGGGCGTGTCTGCCCTCAGGAAGTGCAGTGCGAAGAGTACTGTGTGCTCGCAAAGAAAGGTCAGCCCATAGCTATAGGACGCCTTGAACGTTTTGCTGCAGACTATGAAAGTGTAAAGGGTATAGAAGCACCTCAGAAAGCAAAGCCAACAGGCAAACACGTGGCTGTGGTGGGTTCAGGTCCCGCAGGGCTTACAGCTGCCGCAGATCTTGCAAAAGCCGGGCATTCCGTGACGATCTTTGAATCACTCCACGAGCCTGGGGGGGTGCTCACCTATGGCATTCCAGAGTTCCGCCTTCCAAAGGCGATAGTACGCCAGGAGGTCGAATATATAAAGCAGCTTGGAGTGGACATAAAAGTAGACTATGTGATAGGCAGGATAAAGACGCTGGATGAACTGAGGGAGGAGTTCGATGCGGTATTCCTGGGAACGGGGGCAGGACTTCCCAATTTCATGGGTATCGAAGGAGAGAACCTCAATGGTGTCTATTCTGCCAACGAGTTCCTGACCCGTGTTAACCTCATGAAAGCTTTCCGTTTTCCTGAATATGATACGCCTATCAAAAGGGGAAAAAAGGTTATAGTTGTAGGTGGGGGAAATGTGGCAATGGATGCTGCACGCTGTGCTCTGCGACTGGGTGCTGACGAGGTCAGCATTGTCTACCGGCGGGGAGAAGATGAACTGCCGGCACGCAGGGAAGAAGTGGAGAATGCCAAAGAAGAAGGGATCATCTTCAGGCTGCTAACAAATCCAGTTCGCATTCTGGGCGATGATAAAATGAATGTTAAGAGCGTAGAGTGCATCAGGATGGAACTAGGTGAACCTGATGCTTCGGGACGCAGAAAACCTGTGCCAGTAAAAGGTTCGGAGCATGAGGTCGAGGCAGATACGGTGATAATCGCCATAGGTACATCTCCTAACCCGATCATATTCTCAGGTTCCGAAGGTCTAGAATCCACTCCAAAAGGCACTATAGTGGTAGATGATTCAGCTATGAGCTCTCTTCCGGGTGTGTGTGCAGGTGGCGATGTGGTCACAGGCGCTGCAACAGTGATAAGTGCCATGGGTGCCGGAAAGCTGGCCGCTCAGACCATCCATGATCACCTTAGCAAACAATGACCGTATGATGCTCGGTCATTGATCCTTTTAAATGGACTGCGATGAAACCCGGAAATAAGAATTTTATCTTATCAGGAAAGTCTTCTGCCGGAAAGCCCCTTAGCTCCCAGTTTAAAACCCGATCATCCCGATCCTGGAAACAGCATGGTGCAGATCTGCAACATCATATTTTCTGGTGTCAGCATTGCAATGTGCCTCTGTTAAGGTCCACATGTGATTTTTGCCAGTCACAGGGCAGCCATGTAAACCTGGCACCTCCCGGAGACATCAGGTTCTGTTCGCCCCATGAGAAAGAAGTGCTCAGTGATCTTTTGTTATCAGCTTTCGGATGTGACCCCATAGGGGACAGGGTCGTGCTACTTAACAAGACCACAGGTGACGACAGGACGGATGAAGTGATACTCGATGGTTTGCATTTTGGTGTGCTGCGTTTTGATATGAGGTCTTTGGGGTATGTTTTTGATCTGTCCCTTGAAGGTGCGAAGATCCTGGCACAGCATACCACAAATAAGACCGTTGAACTGAGGAAAGCTTCCAGTCACCTTAGCGGCAAGAAGGTAAAGGCTGATCAGCTTCTCAGATCCACAGCAGATATCAAAAAAGGGGACAATATCCTTATCAAATGTGGTAATCTTACAGGGTTTGGTGTATCTCTTCTGGACAGTGCGGACCTTAACAGGTCAGAAGATGCTGTGCTGCGGGTCAGAAAGCTTGACGGAAGTACAGTTTGCCTGAACCGCCGTATCTCTTCCATACAGGATGTCTTAAAGGCCAATGTAAACCACATGGAGAAAATATCCAGAGATGCTGCCAATGTTATCAAGGGGATCGTCAGCCGCAAGCAATACAGGGATCTGCCTGTCCATGTATCTTTCAGTGGGGGCAAGGATAGTCTCGTGGTGCTTGATCTGACCATCAATGTTCTCAGAGACAGGGAGTTCAGGGCTTTCTTTCTTAATACGGGTATCGAGTTCCCTGAAACAGTGGAATTTGCACGTAATTTCTGTTCCAGCCGGGGAATCGAATTAAAGGAGTCAGCTGCAGGGGATGCTTTCTGGGAGAACCTGGAAAGGTTCGGTCCTCCTGCTAAGGATATGCGCTGGTGTTGTAAAGTATGCAAGCTGGCACCTGCCAACAGGCTCATCGATGAATCCTCAAGCGAAGGACAGGTGTGCCTTACAGTGGATGGCAAGCGACGATACGAATCTTTTTCCAGGGCTTCTATTTCTGCAAGTGAGAAGAATCCCTTTGTTCCCACGCAGCTCAATATTTTTCCCATACGCGATTGGAGGGCAATAGAGGTCTGGCTGTACATATATGGAAAGAAGCTCGAATATAATCCTCTTTATGATCTGGGATTCGAAAGAGTGGGATGTTATTTATGTCCTGCTTCTCTGTCCGCGGAATATCAGCTTTTTTCCCGACTGCATCCTGACCTCCATGCACGCTGGCATGCATATCTGCTGAAGTGGGCCAGCAAAAAAGGTTTCCCGGGATCATTTGTAGAGCAGGGCTTCTGGCGATGGAAGGAGATGCCGCCGAAAATGCTCAAGCTCGCAGAAGAACTTGGTATCCGATATGATGTTCCAGAAGTTAATGAAGGTTTCAGGGTAGAATCTGTCAGCGGTGTTTCTCCCTGCACGAACGGAGGTTTTACCGTTGAGGCTAACATAGGGGGCGTTTCTTTGCAGGATGCAGCGGATGTGCTGCACATAATTGGCTCGGTGAAGGCTTCCGACAACATGGGAATGCTACTTGTAAACGCAGATAATGCAACTGTGAAGTTCTTCTCTTCGGGCAACCTGCTGGTCACTGCTGACAGCAGGGAAAAAGCCACTGAAGTGTTCAGGCAGGTCGTACTGCAGCTTATGAGAGTGTGCATGTGCACAAGGTGTGGCATATGTCAGGGGGTTTGCCCTGTGGATGCCATTGAGGTTGATGATATGCGCGGCCTGTACATCAGTGATGCTTGTATCCGATGTGGTAAGTGTATAGAGCCATGTGTTGTCCTGAAATATGCCTCACGTAATTTGCCGTGGCTCAGGCAGGATGCTTGATGTATGAGTGAGGTTTTAATACTTTAATACTAATTATATAACTGTTTCAAAATAAAAACTGTAAGATGTGTGCACATGCAGATAGGTCAATTAGATGGTGTTTCTGTCCTGATCTCTTCCAGATTAAAGATAGCTGTTGTCCTGATCATCATACTGCTTTCATTTATCCTTGCTTCTATTTTCCTTCCTCTTGCGGATGGCATAGTTCTGGGTCTTGTCCTGGCATACATCGCCCGCCCCATCTATATAAAGTTACATCGGCATCCAAGGATTGGTGCGCTGATAGCCACTCTTGTTATCGTGATGCCTGTTGTCCTTATCATAGGCTCGGGTATATTTGAGATCGTAAGATTCATTGGCTGGGTCTTCGATAATCAGGATGTTTTCATTAAGTCGCTGTTCGATTTTGTCCGGTCCTTAGACGTGCCCCCGGAATATAATGAGCGTATCCTCCTGTTCATATGGGATACTTCCACTTCTGTGCTTCCTCTTTTAAGCGGTTTTGGTTTCCTAGCATATGCAAAGACCCTTGTGATGTTCGCTCTTAATCTGGTCATATCTGTTTTAGTGTGTTATTTCCTTCTGGTCGATGGGCATAAGGTCTACAATAATGTGGTTGCTTTCATGCCGGTGGAAAACAGACCCTGGGTTGCAGAGTATATAGAGCATATGGACCTGATACTCAAGGGCGTGTTCATTGGTAATGCCTATGCTGCTCTATTTGTCAGTGTCACTTCTCTAGTGGTCTTTTATGTATTCGGTTTTTCTCATATCCTGGCTCTTGCCACTCTTATTTTCATTGCATCTGTTATCCCTTTGTTCGCAGGCTATGTCGTGCTTATTGCTCTGGCAGTGGTCCGCTATTTCGATATGGGACTTGAAGCAGCTGTGGTATTCTTTATAGTGTCTTCTGTGATCATCTACGTGCCACCGGAGTTCATTCTGCGTCCTTATCTGGCTACAATGCATTCACGTGTTCATCCAATGTTGATCTTGCTGTCTTTCCTGGGAGGTGCCTTTGTGGGTGGTATCGCAGGTTTCTTTGTAGCACCTATGATCCTTGCCTCTTTGATAGCGGCTTACAGGGTACATATGGGAACGCCGGTCTATGGTAAAAAGAAAAAGGAAGAACTTCCCGTATGACCGAATATCTGCAAAGATCGCCCTTGGAACGTACAAGGTGTTCCCGTTAAAAAGGTTTATAAGGATTGTTAAATCTAAGTCTACAGGTAATTTCGCAGGTGAAATCATGCAATTATTGCTCATTCATTCTGATTATATCGAATATGAGGTCAAGAAAAGCACCCCGGTGGCAGAGAAGATCGAAGATCCAATGAGATCTGGCAGGCTGGAGGATGCACTCACAGTTTTCATTGCTGTAGAGAAGGACGATGAGGCCAATCCAGACGAGGTAGTCCAGAAAGCTGTTTCTGAGGTAGAGAAGGTTGCAGGGCAGGTAAAAACAGAAAGCATCATGCTTTATCCTTATGCTCATCTGAGTTCAGATCTCTCTTCTCCAAAAGTTGCAGTTCATGTGCTGACAGCCATGGAAAAGGAACTCTCGGGCAAGTACACAGTAAAAAGAGCGCCATTTGGCTGGTACAAAGCATTCAAGATCAGCTGCAAAGGGCACCCTCTTTCCGAGCTGTCCAGATCAGTATCTCCGGAGAACAAAGATGGTGTCACAGTTGTCTGTGCCCTTGAAGGAAGACCAGAGGTGGTTTCAGAAGCCCTCAAAGCTGAAAGCACCGCCAGATCATACTGGCGTATACTCACACCTGATGGACAGTTACATGAAATGGATGGTTTTGATTTCAAAGGTCATGAGAACCTTGGTAAGTTCGTTGATTATGAGATCTCCAAGAAAAGAGAGGTTGATAAGGCACCTCCGCACGTGGATCTTATGCGCAGGCTTGAGATAGCCGATTATGAGCCGGGTTCGGATTCCGGTAACATGCGGTTTTATCCAAAGGGCAGGCTCATAAAGTCATTATTGGAAAATTACGTGGTCGAAGAGTCATTAAAAGTGGGAGCTATGGAAGTGGAAACTCCTCTTATGTATGACATGAACCATCCGACCCTAAAGAAGTATCTTGACAGGTTCCCTGCAAGGCAGTATTCCATAGAATCTGATAAAAGACAGCTCTTCCTTAGATTTGCTGCATGCTTCGGGCAGTTTTTGATCAATCATGACATGACCATGTCCTACAAGAGTCTCCCGCTAAAGATGATCGAACTCACTCGCTACAGTTTCCGTAAGGAGCAGAG
>JAHFZE010000054.1 GCA_020854785.1 Methanomethylovorans sp. | reverse complement strand
ATGCAAAGCTGAACGCATGCATAATACATCATGAAGAAGGTGACAAATATGGATCATATTAAGGATTATATCAGTGATTTTTTCGGATTTATAAAAAAGGCAACAACACCCGTTCAGTCAGTGGACTCCATTAAAGAACGTCTGGAAGCTGTAGGCTTCATGGAACTGGAAATGAATGAGCCATGGACGTTGAATGCAGCGGGAAAATATTATCTGACCCCATATCCTTCCATGTTGGTTGGTTTTACTGTCGGAAGCGGTCAATTTTCTACAAAAAATGTGAAGATCATCGCTGCTCATACAGATAGCCCCGGATTCAGGATCAAACCCGACCCGGGGGTGAACGCTGAAGGAATGATGACACTGAATGTGGAACGTTACGGCGGACCAATTCTGAACACATGGTTCGATCGTCCTTTATCCATTGCCGGAAGAATAGCCTTGAGGTCTGATGAGGTTCTGAAGCCGAAAGTGATCCATCTGGATTTCCAAAGACCTATACTCATTATTCCTAACCTGGCCATCCATATGAACCGCGAAGTCAATAAAGGAGTGGAGATCAAGGTCCAAAAAGAAATGCAACCCCTTTTGACCCAGTTGATCGAAGATGAGATCAAGGATAATTATCTGCTGGATCTGGTCGCAAAGGAGGCGGGAGTCGATCGTGAAGATATCCTGGACATGGACCTGAACGTCTATTGTTATGAAGAAGGCATGTTGCTGGGCTCAAAAGAGGAATTCATCTCCTGTCCGAGGATCGATGATCTGTCTATGGTATATGTTGCTATGGAAGCTCTTGTGGAATCGAAGCATAATGACGGGATCAACATGGTTGCATTTATGGACAACGAGGAGATTGGGTCTATGACCCGGCAAGGTGCCGACTCCGCGATGCTGAGCAATGTTCTGGAAAGGATCCGTATGCAAACAGAGAAAACAGAACAAATATCCATCCACCGGCCAATGAACTTTTTTGTGATCTCAGCTGACTGTGCCCATGGGCTGCATCCAAATTACAAGGAGAAGAGCGATATCACCAACAAGGTTGTAATGAACAGAGGGATAGCTATTAAGATCAGTTGTAATCGTTCCTATGCATCTGAAGTTGATACCATTGCAGCTTTTCAGCAACTGTGCGACAGAGCAGGTGCAAAATATCAAAAATTTGTGAACCATTCGGATCAACCAGGGGGAACTACCCTGGGACCTTTGCTCAACAAATATATGCCTGTTCAGGTGGTGGATGCAGGAGTGCCGATGTTGGCAATGCATTCAGCCAGGGAACTGATGGGCAAATATGATTTCCTGGATTCCATAGAGATATTCAGGACATTTTTTCAATTGGAGGAGTAATGTACATAATGGCATGCTTTGATATGCCTAGATACTTTTCCTGCTTTGCCGAATAAAGGAAAATGGTCCATTGGAGAGTAAAGTGCAAAAATTATTTTTAAATTATTTTTATTTATTTTCAGTATGATTTTTCTTTTTATTTTTATTATATAATATCAGATAGAGGGAACCAATACATATGTAAAGCGTACCTAGTGCCACGTATGTGCTGTTCTTACTGATTACCGCAGCGATAAAAAAGCATATCGCCGCCACATACCATAAAACCGCTGCAATCGAATAAGACTTTTGATTCATATCCTCATTCTCTTTTTATCTCTGTTATATAAATTATGGTTCTATAGAAATCAGAAGATAAGAGATGCAAACGCAAATGTGAGCGCAAGACCCAAAAAGCATTCTGTAAGCTCTGACACGAAATCACCTTATGTGAAAAGAATGGCTAAAGTTATAAACGAAAATAACAGAGTAAAGCCATATGGATTGTTTTTCATGCACGTTTTTTCACTTATTTTTTGGTGAGTATATGCGCAACTAAAGTACAAAAAACTTACCATATTAATATAGGGATTAGGCAATCTTGCATTTCATTAATTCGTAAAAACAATAAAACTAAATAAAAAACATTTAACTTAAATTTTTTTTACTTGTACCGAATTCTTCAGGTAATATTCGAAGAGTTCCTTTGCCCACTCAAGCGCATCCATGGAGGTGCATAATATGTACTTATTATCAAATTCTCCATTAGTTCTTAGTAAACTCATCAGAAGATGTGTATCATCAAATGTAAAGAACAAGATCTTCATATCCTTATTGTAAACATACATCTTGAAGTTTTCATCTTTAAGAAGGTTTTCAAACTCCTCATTATGTTTTGTTTTTATCTTATCAAGCAGTTCGTGAGAGAAAATAAAATAGCTGCTGACATTATTCTCAAGCATTTCTCTAAATAACGAGTCAAATTCCGGATAAAGGAAAGCAGTGACCGTATAGACCGAATCGGGCATTTTACTATTAACATGAAATAACCTGTGGAAAGAATATAGATCTGTTAGAGATGGACTTACTATCTCACAGTCCTTAAGTTCACTCATTCTCTTCAGTAGATGAGATGGTACAAAATCAATTTCATGGTTACTCCAGTAATCGAGATCTGTATCAAAAGTATCAAGAGTATCTAGTAAAGGGACCATATCATTAACAATAACTTTTCCAACAGTTGTCAACTCATAGATATCATCATAGTGATCAACAAGATAGTGTTCTTCCAATATTTTGATCTGGGGAAGGAGTACCTGTCTGGTAGTATCCAAGGATTTGAGCAGGTATTCTGTTTCCTTTGCTCCATCCCTCAACAATAAGAGAACCAACTTTCTTTTCTCTGACAAGAAGAGAACATCAAGCAATTTCTTTTTCATTTACGGTACACCCTTTAAGGAAACTATGATTTGAATTGCTCCTCTGAAACAACCGACAATGAAAGAATCAATAATATTTAAAGTAATTGGATTTTAAGAATAATATTTAATAAAAATATGAAAAAAGAAAGCACATATACTTCTTCTAAGGTACTCTCTGGATATGTTTACCTGACAGGCATACATATATCGAGTATAAGATTTTGTTCTGGATGTTCTTTCGAAGAGTTTGAATATATCTCATAACTCACCCGGAAACTATTGATCTCAAAGTTGGACACCTTTATCATCATAATAGAAAGACAATATAAGTGTAAGGTTTCCATTACTTAATTAAAATATAGCTAGAGCTACGCACATTCAATTTAATT
>JAHFZE010000072.1 GCA_020854785.1 Methanomethylovorans sp. | reverse complement strand
CTGGCAGGCGCTGCCTTGCTAAGGTTCTACATGGCAAACAAGGAGCCTGAGAGCGCATAAAAAAGAAAGGAAAAAGGAAGTGATCAAATGGACCTGACCTTGATGAGATACTGCTCATCCAGGTCCAGATATCCTTCCTGCATCACTTTCACAGCCATATACCCTTCACTTTTTCCTGTGGGCAGGGAGATGTTCTCCAGCCTGAGAACAAATTGTCCGAAGGCATCGGTGGTGCCTGCCTTAGCTGTCCTGTGATCAGGACCCCAGACCACCACACTTGCCCCAGAAACCGGCTCATCCTCTGAATTTACCACAGTTAGCCGGATGTACGGAGAATCCCCTGTACTGCCATTAATGGAAAAAGAAGTGGTATTGGACATCACGTACAGCACACCAGGTGTGGTCTGCACGCCTGCAAGGGCAGCCAGCATCACGGTCATACCTGCCAGACCCACGATGGTCAGCACCACCATTCTGATGGGAAGGCCCAGCGCAGCCTCCTCGTCCCTGAGAAAACATCTGTTCTTCATGGTATTACAAAATAAAATGATCAAAGTGATGGTCAGGCAGTCCTGACGATCATCACAGCATCTTCCTTCTCATAGTCGTAGAACCCGTTAGCTGAGATGGTAAGGTCCATTGTACCTTCGTTCTGGTTAGGCCCAAGTTTAACCATTGCCGGGTCAGTGATGAGCACAGCCCTTCCATCACTGCCTGTGGTGGCGGTAGCAACCCCTCCTAAGCCCCTTAGCACCACACTGGCATCTCTTACAGGATTGCCATCAGTGTCCGTAGCTGAAAGGGTCACCCTTACGTAGAAAGGGTTCTGCGCAGTGGCTGAATCCACTATGACCGCATTGCCATCGGTCATGGTTATAGCAGGAGTGCCCGCTGCACCTGCACTATCAATATATACCGACATGTTCTTGGTAGGCGGAGGAATAATGGCGACAAGAGCTGCAAGTGCCACCATCCCCACGACCAGCATTACAACAATGTTTATAGGCAGTTCCATAGCATCATCGCTGCGGAGCAAAATTGTAGTGTTCTTTTTGTTTTTCATACTTGTCACCTGATCGGTTCATATTAAAAAAGAATACAAAGTATATAAGTTCTACTATAATATTCAGAAGTTAAAACTCCGGAACAACACAGATTCGCAAAATTGATGTACAAGGAACATGCTCTAATTCCCGATGAAAAATATCGTGATCATAGACTATGGGCTCGGCAACCTGCGCAGCGTGTACAAAGGGCTTGAACACGCAGGTGCCTCTGTTTCCATCTCCAGTGACCCCGGAAAGATGCTTGCGGCAGACGGGGTCATCCTTCCCGGGGTGGGTGCTTTCATGGATGCCATGAAGAACATCGAAGATCTCAAAGGCGCCATTACAGAATATGTAAATTCCGGCAAGCCTATGCTGGGCATTTGCCTGGGTGAGCAGATACTTATGGACCGCTCCGAAGAAGGAAGGTTAACTGACGGCCTGGGACTTGTACAGGGCAATGTCCTCAGATTTCCCCATTCTGAACTCAAGGTGCCCCACATGGGATGGAACTCCATACAGATCACACAGAATCATCCTCTGTTCGAAGGCATTCCCAATGGTTCCTATGTTTATTTTGTACACTCCTACTATGTGGATACCACACAGAAGAACACACTTGCAGCATGCGGCTATGGAAGAACTTTTGCAGCCGCAGTGGTCAATGATGCCGGGAATGTTATGGGCACACAGTTCCATCCTGAAAAAAGTGGGGATATCGGCCTGAAGATGCTGCGCAACTTTGTACGGATGTGTTGAGGCAAGAATATGGATATAGAAGGATATGCAAAACGAGGCCTGCGTGCCAATGACCCTGAACTTGAGGATAAGCTCACTGCCAGGATCCTGGAGATAAAGAAGACCACACCCCAGCACGCCCGCAGGCTTGCACAGGCAACCATCGTGGAAGCCAGGAACACGTTAAATGTGAAAGGCGACATCCTGGAACCTACCATATCCGGCGTCACTATGGGCGAGTTCGGCGTAGGTTCCAGGGGTACTGGAGACTTCTATACACATGAGAAGATAGCAGAGGTCATTGGGAAGACAGAAGCAGTAGTGGACAGTGCTCAGCTTGATGATTCCGGCGTGGTGCTGGGTAATGGCACCGACAAGTACATCATAGTCACCATAGACGGGATACACTCAAGACTTAGCGATTTTCCGTTCCTTGCCGGTTTCCATGTGGCAAGGGCCTCGCTCAGGGACGTGTATGTCATGGGCGCCCGGCCTGTTGCTCTGCTCTCAGATATCCATGTAGCGGATGACGGGGATGTGGCAAAGATATTCGACCACATCGCAGGCATCACTGCAGTATCCGAACTTACGGGCATTCCCCTTATCACAGGCAGTACGCTGCGTATAGGTGGGGACATGGTCATCGGGGAGCGCATGACAGGCGGTGTGGGTGCAGTAGGAACGACATCTGACCTTACAGCCCGCAACCAAACCCGTGTTGGAGATGTGATCCTTATGACCGAAGGTGCCGGCGGAGGCACTGTTTCCACTACGGCCCTGTACTACAACATGCACCACGTAGTGCAGGAGACCATGAACGTGAAGTTCCTGGAAGCATGTGAAACCCTTATTGTTTCCGGCCTGCTGCCACACATCCACGCCATGACCGATGTCACGAACGGGGGCATCCGAGGTGATGCAAAGGAAATATCAAGGACCGCAGGTGTGAAACTGGTGTTCGAGGAAGAGAAGATGAGGGCTCTGGTCAATCCTGTGGTGCTTGACATGCTCGAAACCCTCAAGATCGATTATCTGGGAGTATCGCTGGATGCCCTGCTCATCATAGCCCCTCAGGAGCATGCCCGGGAGATCATGCACGTTGTGAAAGAAGCAGGTGTTGCCATAGACATCATAGGGCGTGTGGAAGAAGGGGCTGGTGCAGAGATAAAGATCAATGGCGAAACAAGGGACTTCACACCCCGCTTCAGGGAATCTGCATACACCCCTATCAAGAAAATGGTAGGAGAAGAAGAGCCCAGAGATTTCCATGAGATGAAGCAGGCGATCGACCTGGCAGCAGCCAATGCCATTGAAAAAAAGCGCAGGATAGTGGAAATGATAAAGAAGGGATCTGCCTGAGTAAGCTCAGCAGATCATTTTTCTGAATGGATGGGGCTTGCATCCATCTTCTTTACAATAAGGACTATCCCGTCCTTTCCCAGGATCTCGACCTTATCCCCTTTTTCTATAGTGTCCTCAGAACGCGCCTTCCATACCTCGCTTTTATGTCTCACGTACCCGAATTCACCGGGATTAAAGGTATCATCCGCAACAGCAAGATCTCCCACAAGCTCGCCGAACTTAGGCTTAGAATGGCGCACCACTGCGATCTTGTAAAGGACGAAGAGCAGGAAGATACCGATGACTATGGTTGGAGACACCACTGAAAGTATGACCGTTTGCTGGAATTCGGCCGGAGTATAGTTCCGGGGGAAATCCGTGGGTGCAAGCAATATACTTCCCGCAACGATACACACAAGTCCCGCTATCCCGAAAACTCCGAAACCCGGCGACTGGAACTCTACTACTACTAACGCCACACCCACCAGTATAAGGAATATCGATGCTATGTTCACATCGAAGCCAGTGCCTATGAGTCCCAGGGCAATT
>JAHFZE010000318.1 GCA_020854785.1 Methanomethylovorans sp. | reverse complement strand
TTTTTTTAATATTATATAATAATTTTCAAGTACAAAATGTACTATAACAATGTAATAAAATTACTTGATTACAGTTATTCTGACTACAATCCACGTAATTCCGATGAACCATACCATAAATCCTTTTCGCTGAACTTTCAGCCTGTAAGATGAAATTGTAATATGTATACCTGACAAATGTATGCTTTTTGTAGATTATCTAACCCATACTTGGAAGCTCTAACACATATACTTAAGACAAATCATTTACTTGAAATAATCTATTAACTATCTTTATTACATTGTCCTCTTAGGGGTTACATACTATTTCATTTACAATTGTTACTATATTCAGGAGATGGAACATATTTATCAATTCCCTTATGAGTGTCCAGGACAAACTGAGTAAGATTGTCTGCAAATCGATCAAGCAGACGATTTACATTGATTATGATCTTGACCGTTTTTATAATATGGCCGAAAGAAGTCCGATATCTCCATGTCGATGATGTGTGAAGTTTTTGAACACAACCCCTTCTGAATCCAAAGACTCCACTTATGGTATCCACCAGCTTATCAAAAAAACAGGGCAATTAATTTTCCTGCCTGGAGTACTCGATACACAACCAAATTCTTTGCAGATACACCAAGGTGCATGTCTTAATCATTGGAACACACAACTATTGATGTGGTACCCTACTAGCAGACACTGAAAAGATGGACAATACTAGAAGAGCCATCGGGAGGTGTAGGCAATGGCGAATTATTATGACAGGGAAACGAAGCTGGCGTATGTGGAGCAGTACACGTCGGGGAAGATGACAGCGAAAGAAGTGATGAGGGAGCTTGGCTGTTCCAAGAGCGCCCTGTATTCGTGGGTGAGCAAATTCACCGAAGATCCGGAACATGCATTACCCGGCAGCGGCCGGATGAAACCGGATGAACAATACGTGCGGAATCTGGAGAAAGAGAACCGCGAGCTGAAGAACGAGGTAGAGTTCTTAAAAAAAGCGGCAGCGTACTTTGCCGTGGACCAGAGGAAAAGTACGCGATGATCCGAAAGCACCATGTCGGTCTGGTCAGCATCGCACGGGCCTGCCAGCTGTGCGGGGTGTCGCGCAGCGGGTATTATGCGTGGCGCACAAGGCCGGCTGGCCGTGGAGACGAAGTGCTTGGCCGGAAAGTGAAGGGCATCTTCGATAAAAGCAACAAGGCCTACGGGACCAGGCGGATCAAGCGGGAGCTGGAGAAAGAAGGTATCGTGATAAGCCGCAAGAAGATAAGCCGGCTGATGAATGGAGATGGCCTTGTGGCCAAGGCAAGGAGGAAGACAAGGGCTACCACCAACTCGAGGCACGAGATGCCCGTGGCGCCCAATGTGCTGGGCCGACAGTTCGAAGTTGATTCCCCCAATACGGTCTGGGTAGGCGACATCACCTATCTGGCCACCACCGAGGGGTGGTTGTACCTTGCTGTCGTGATAGACCTGTACAGCAGGAAGGTGGTTGGCTGGAGCATCGGCAAGAGGATGACCAAGGCGTTGGTGCTCAACGCGCTGATGATGGCCATCGCCATACGGAAGCCAGGCCGTGGCCTTTTGTTCCATAGCGACAGGGGCAGCCAATATTGCAGCCATGCATACCAGCAGTTGCTTGCCAGGCACGGTTTCGTCTGCAGTATGAGCCGCAAGGGCGAATGCCAGGACAACGCATGCGCCGAGAGTTTTTTCCACAGCCTGAAAGTTGAGTGGGTCTATGGTGAGCCCTTGAGATCCAGGTACATGATGAAACGATTGGTGAGGGCATACATCGAAGTGTTCTACAATCGGCAGAGGCTTCACTCAAAGCTTGGGTATCTATCCCCTTGCGAGTATGAAAAAAATAATTCCACCTTTTCTATGTCCGCTTAGGGTTGACCACATCACTCCTTGGACAACTCCCGCCGGTGCACCTCATGGTCCACGCACAGCAGGTCGAAGTATTTCAGTATCTTCCTTTCCGAATCATAGGAGAATCCCGAATCCCGCTTGTCCTGGACGAAGGCTTCCAGCAGGGGTGCAAAGGCACTCCTGAACCGGTAGTTTTCCGCAGGATGGGACTCCTTGAACCGTTGGGGGATGATCTCCAGGTTGAAGCCTTTCCTTGTGTTCAGAAATATGCAGAACTCCCTCACCACATACCGCAGGTCCTTCATCCCGGGAGTCCGGTTCCTGGATCCATGCCAACAATCGATGAGTTCCGGCAGGAGCTGTTCCGCCTTCGAGATGTGCTGGGAGCAGCAGAACCGGTCGAACGAATGCAGCGCCCTTTGTTCTTGCACGTACGAGAGCCCCAGTGACAGCTTCGTTTCGATGAACTCTTCCAAGTGGCGGGCAAAGATGCTCTCGGGCTTGTATGGCCGTTTCTTCCGATCCGGTATCCTGGCGCTTTGCGGGCAATTCGTGCCAATGTAGTCGGCCAATCCCCTCACGGCGCTGAGCAGCCCTTCTTGCGAGGTCGGCGGAAGGTCACGGATTGATGCCATCCAGGCATCCACGAACGGTCGGGTGAGCAACGGCTCTCCAAGTCCTTTGTCGATGCAGTACTGGTCGAACTTTCTGAGGTCCCACGAAGGACGGGCGAAGGCTTTCCCGGATTCCCGTTTCATGCGCATATACTTTTCCATGTCAGGTCCCAATGTGCTCAGGAATCCGCCACGGTAGCAGTTGGGTGCTTTCATCGGAACACCTCCGGGAGCCCTACTTCCCCGAGGGCAAGGGAACATCGTCTCATCCTTTCGCTGTCCGTGTTCAGGTAGGGTTCGATCGACACGGCGCTTGCATGACCGAGGAAGCTTGAGACAAGGTCATGCCGGGTGTGGTTCCGCAGCAAGTCCGAAGCGAGCGTCCGACGCATGATGTGCATGCCCGCCGGTTGTCCGTCGGGTCGGTTGCGGACCAGCTCCAGCGTGTATGAATAACAACTTGATCGCGAGGTGAGCCTTCCGTAAGGACGCCGGTGCGAGACGAAGATGTGTGTCGGATCCGATCCCGGCCTGTGGTGCAACACATAGTCGGCAATCGCGTTGCCGACAGCAGCGATGAGGGGAAGTGTCAATTCCCGCATGGTCTTCTGTTGGACCACCCTCACCGTATTCGCGATCCAGTCGATGTCGGAGAACCTCAGGTTGAGGATGTCCACCGACCTGAGACCGAGGTACAACGCCAATGTCGCCATTGCATACGTCCGGTTGAGGACGGCATCGACGGTCCCCCGTGCCGAGCACACCTCACGCTTCTGGTCCTCGCTCAGGATGGTGACCATCCGCTGCGGGATGCGGTAGCGGGTCTTGATCGCGTATTCCATCGTCCTCGCGACCAGGCCCTTGCGTTCAAGGTACCTGATGAACAGGCGTATCTTGTACTGGTAAGCCCGTTTGCCATTGTGCGTCGAATGGTCGCCGGTTTCGGATTCGTACCGCCTGCACAGTCCCGGGGTCAGCTGGTTCGGATGCATGCACCCATGCAATTCCAGGAACATGATGAACTTCGTGCATGCACGATCGGAGAAGCGGATCGTACTCGCTGCCTTCGCTTCCATGCTGAGTTCGGCAAGGTACCCGTCTAGGATGATCTGCCATTCGTGGCCGGCAGGCCTTGGTGACTTCCTGAGCAAGTTGAACACCTTGCCGTAGGCGATTTCGCCGGTCTTGGAGACCTCGATGATCAGGTTCACCGCGTGGTGGTAGCGGATGATCTGAAAGTAGCGGCCTTCGTTCTGCTTCATCTTCAATGTGAGCCAGTCTTGGGCGTTCCCTTCCGAGAAGGGCAACCCGTTGATGGCAAGATATTGGATGAGTTCATGCCCGACACCCTTCATCGAAACTCGAGCCGTCTTGGAATATTCTTCCGCATAGAACTTGTTGATGAAATCGATGGTTTTCTGTATGTCCATGGAGACACCTCCTTTAAGGTGTCTCCAGTTACGCACACACGGTCCATTATTTCAATCTTGACAAAACATTATTCGCATCCTTCATGCTGCAAAACGCAATTGGGGGCTGGTCCTGGCAGCGGTTCTGCGAAAGATGCGAAATAATGGAAAGATGGGGATAAAACGGATCCTTTGGATTCTGGATCTGCTTTCCGGCAAACGAATAGCTTCAGTTCCTGTTCCCTGAGAAACTCCTTGAACACCCGTGTTTCAACCACCTCTCCAAGGAATTCACTAGAAATTAGAGCCGAATCTTGATCGATGACAAGTTCTTCAAAACGCCCGCCAATGAAGATGAAGAACAAATAGATAGAGCGACAAGTCTCTTCTGCGTTGAACCGATGATCCTGTCCTTGTACGAATAGAATTCTACTCCTTCTGACTCTAATGCAGATGAAATAGATTTGTTCTCCTCCATCGATACGCTGAACACCATAGTCCAGTTGAATCTGTTTTCCAGGCGGCGGATCGTCCACGAAATTGTAGAGACGGCCTTGGATCTCTTTTTCCGGAACCTGACCTGTTTTTCTCAGATAGGTGCAGTAATTACGAAGAGTCTGCTCATTTCCCGGCAGGGCCTTCATCACTCCTGTGTCAACGAGTTCTTCTTCAAGAAGATCATACAGTGAACTGATAGTGAATTTCACATTTTCCTTGTTCACTGCCAATGTTGTAAGGATGATTTCTTTGCATTGAGGATCTTCAAATGCCTTAGGTTTCTCAAATGCACTTGTCAACTGAGCTGCAGATGGTGCATCATCCATATTGTAGTACTTACGGATTGTCGGTGCCGACGGGGGTTTGAGGTTCATGTTGGTCAGTACCACTGCGATGTCTGATTGAGCGATACCCTGTTTTTTCAATTCGATGATCTTTTTCACTACAATTGCCAGCTTCTGCATGGTTGCCATTGGCGACCTCCTGTTCGTGATAGATTTGCTTACTACCACTATACTAGGGGGTCCCAT
>JAHFZE010000068.1 GCA_020854785.1 Methanomethylovorans sp. | reverse complement strand
CTTGAATTCACTCGTGAGGTTCTGAAAGAATTAGATGTGTTCTCTCCCCAGACACTTGAAGCATGGTATAAGCTGTATCTAACACATGATGCAAAATACTATTATGCACTTATGGGATCGCTACAAGGATAAGATAGTAAAGGTAACACCATGGAACAATATGGCCTTATAATTAAAGTAATGGATGGCCTTTTCTGTATTTGCAGGCTGGGACCTTGTGAAACGATCCCTGAATGGCTCACAAAAGGCACATTTTATTCCATCACTAAGACAGATGAAGAACTATCTTTCGTCTGTTCTGAAAACGCAGTGCCTGGAGCTGTGAGATCACAAATGATTAGTGAAAGGGGATGGAAATGCCTGAAAGTGGAAGGACCTCTGGACCTCTCTCTTACTGGCATACTTGCCCGGCTAAGTTCAGCTCTTGCAGAAACCCAAATCAGCATTTTTGTGATTTCGACATACGACACGGATTATATCCTTGTGAAAGAAGAGAAACTCGAAAATGCCATAATTGCACTTATTTCACATGGGTGCATTGTCCGATAAATTTATGTCTTCAAATATATTATTCAATTAAATGATAATAGTACTCTTATATCTTTACACAACCTATATTCAATAGGGGTTGAGAATGAATATTATTATTAATTGCTATAATTGTCGAAAAGAGTTCTTTGCAGTTATCACCAGTCTTAAATTCATATGCAGATGTCCCCATTGCTTCAAGCTGAACAGGGTTAGGACTATTGTTGATGGGAAAGCCCAGGGCGAAGATCATAAGGATGCAAAAATTGCCACAGAACCTTATTGATGATAACTGAACATAGGAGAAAAAGATCATGGACGATTTTATGGAATGTGCCATAGAGGAGGCAAAGAAAGGGCTTGCAGAGGGTGGCATACCTATCGGGTCAGTACTTGTAAGGAACGGGCAGATAGTTGGCAGAGGCCATAACATGAGAGTACAGGTGGATGACCCCCTGGCGCATGCCGAGATAGTCTGTATACGCAATGCGGGACGCCTTGGTAATTATAGCGATACCATCCTTTACTCAACATTGATGCCCTGTTACCTGTGTGCAGGTGCAGCTGTTCAGTTCGGTATAAAAAAAGTGATTGTGGGAGAGTCAGAGAATTTCCGTGGGGGTCCTGAATTCATGAAGCAACATGAGATAGAAGTGACAGATCTGGGCATTCCCGAATGCATAGAAATGATGAGCAGATTCATCAAAGAAAGACCGGACCTCTGGTATGAGGACATAGGGGAAAGAATATGATGATCGCAACCTGTATGCATACATGTACCATAACATTTCACAGCCTGTAAAAAATGAATTTTCACCATCTGCTTAACTTTATTTTTCTACCTGTGTAAGTTCCTCTGTAAGATCTTCACTAAGATCAGCATTTAAGAATTCCACGGTTGCAGGAAACTGGAGGAAAAAACCATCCGTAACATCTAGTTCGATATTTCCTGACCTGATAGTATATTCCAGAACATGGCCTCCTGCACTGCAGTTACTGTTAATGAAGTGAAGGTGATAGCCTGGAACATTTACATTTTCAACATACTCTGGAAGCCAGAAGCCTACAATCGTGCCAGATACATTTGCAAATTCAAATGTCGGCTGGTCCTTTGTAATTTCCGTTAGTCGAGGGTATGGTTTCTCCTGTGCGGGAACACTACGGGTCTTCATATAACTAAACTCACCGTCTATTCTTATGGCATACATCAAGTTCCTGCTTGACATTAAAGTTCCAATATATCCGGTAAGTTCCGTATCGTTCATTTCATGGTCTATTGTTCCAGATATGTCTTTCTCGAATTTTGTCACAGCTGCAAAAGGTGTTTTCACAGAGTCGTTCACCCTGTATGCCACACCAGCGGCCCTCACCTGATAGACAATACCATCCAGGAATACCATTTCCCCATCAAGGTCATTGAATGTCCCAAGTCCCAGATCACCATGTTGCTTTAATTCGCCTACTGTCAGATCTCCCTCATATATACCTTCCAGCAATGCATCAATAGTTGATATCTGGTATATGACATCAGTACCATATTCCTTACTGCCAGGTTCTTTTTCTGTGCCAATACAGCCTGAAGAACAAGCTGAGATAAGAAACAAACAGCATATCAGTTGAATTATTGATCTTCGCATAGTGATCATCAACAAGTAGTGTATCAATGGGATATATGTTTGACCAGATCGTTCAAAGCCTGATATGGAACCTGTTTAATACTTCCCATTATTTTTGTACAGCTATTTATGCAGATAAAAAGTATGAACTCTGGTGATCCAATTATAGTTAAAAACTCATGGTTTGTAACTTATGAATGCTAAAATAGCATTCAATAGGTGGCAATGTCAATACTATAAGTTTCAAACAAACGGTTAATAACTATAAATGCCGGTTTCCGACATAACTGAAAAAGGAGAATGTAATAAAAAGATCTGGTTTTGTTGTTTGTTCTGCAAATATTTATATATCTATATTGCATAGCAATCTTTGCTTTGAGAGTGTAACTGTTTTGAGAACATAAGGCTTTTAATGGTATT
>JAHFZE010000192.1 GCA_020854785.1 Methanomethylovorans sp. | reverse complement strand
CATTTCGATAGGGATGTTTTTGCCGTTCTTCTTCGGATATGTTCTCAAGGCCTTTCCAGTTGCTGGTCACGATTCTCAGGTCTCTGTCGAGAACCAGTATCAGATCATTTATAGCGTTGAAGGTATTGAACAGGAGCTTCTTCTGTTGTTGCTGGACTTGTTCTGCTTCCTCTATCTTCGTTATGTCCTCCAGGATCCCAAGGCCGCCCTTCAATTCACCTTCTGTTGTCAGCTCCGGTAGGTATATGGAACGAAGTTTCACAGGTCCGTTCCTCAGCTCTATCTCATATTCGGTAGTAATAGGTTCTGTAAGCAGCTTATGTGAGGAAAAGGCCTTCCACATCATTTCATTGTCTATAAGGTCTGTAACGCGCAGACCAATTATCCTGTTCTCAGACATCCCTAATATTTCTGTAAGTTTCTGGTTGCAATGAACAATATTTCCCTTATTATCAGTAAAAAGTCCTACAGGACAATTATGAAAAAGGGAGCTGTAGCGACGGCTGTTTTCTAGGGATATTTTTTCAAGCTCTTTCTTTTCGATCAAACTGCTAAGACAACCGCACAGAATGTTCAGAATTCCATGTGCCTGGGTCCATTGTTCAGAATTCTGTTTCTCTTTATTGTACAGTGCTGATATGTAGCCGCGTATTTTGCCATGAACCACTATATCCACAGATATAGCCGGGTACTGGCCGTTTTCCGGGTATCCATAGATCTTTTCGTCTATTTTTGCAGTGACGCCGTACACCTGAAGAGGTAACATTGCTTCAGGTAACGACCTTACAAGCATACTTATAAGAGAATGTACCGGCAGGCTGGAGTTAAGGAGGCCGATCATTTTCAGCAGTGCAAATGAATTGCATGTAGCACTTTCCTGAGCGTTCGATGTACATTCTCCCAAGACGCAGGTGTCGTGGATCAAGGTCATTTATTATATTAATATAAATATAATATATGTATAAAAGGATTTCCACAGATAGATTAGCTCTGATCACCAATAGCCATATTTATTAAATATGCGCAAAGTATAAGATGCAGGTCCTTCAGAGGAACCTTTTACAGGTGAAAAGATGTACGCAGACAGAATCAATGCTCTACCGCCCTACCTCTTTGCAGCGATCGATGAATCCAAATCCAGAATGCTGGCAAAAGGAGTAGATGTGATAGACCTTGGTGTAGGTGATCCTGATCAGCCCACACCCTCACATATAGTGGAATCAATGTGCCAGGCAGTCAGGGATCCTGCCACACACAGATATCCATCCTATACTGGTATGCTGGAGTTCAGGAAAGCTGCAGCCGCATGGTGCCAGGAAACAAAGGATATTGACATTGGCCCTGCAAACCAGACCCTTACGCTTATAGGCTCCAAGGAAGGTGTTGCTCATATTCCTCTGGCTTTCATCGATCCTGGTGATGTGGTATTGTGCCCTGATCCGGGTTATCCAGTATACAAGATAGGCACACAGTTTGCAGGTGGAGAACCTTTTATAATGCCGCTTCTGGAAGAGAATGGTTTTTTGCCCGACCTTGATGCTATACCGGCAGACATGCTGGCAAGGGCGAAAATGATGTTCCTTAATTATCCGAACAACCCCACATCAGCAACAGCTGACAGGTCTTTCTTTGAGGAGGTTGTGGAATTCGCAAAGAACAACGATCTCATTGTGGTACACGACAATGCATATTCCGAAATGGTCTATGATGGATATAAGGCACCAAGCTTCCTGAAAGTAAATGGTGCAATGGATGTAGGTATTGAACTATATTCACTTTCAAAGACATACAATATGACCGGATGGCGCCTGGGTTTCGCGGTAGGTAACGCAGATATCATCAAAGGGCTTGGAAAGGTAAAATCCAATATCGATTCCGGTGCTTTTGATGCTATACAAAAGGCCGGCATAACCGCACTTACAAGTTCCCAGCAGTGTGTAAGCGATATGAACCGGATCTATGAAATGAGAAGAGATGCCCTCCTAAAAGGTCTGCGAGGTATAGGCCTTGATGTTAAACCACCTAAGGCTACATTCTATATCTGGGCTCCAGTTCCAAATGGTTATGATTCTATGGGTTTCTCGCAGCTGTTGCTTGAAAAGGCTGGAATAGTTGCCACTCCTGGGGTAGGTTTCGGTCAATACGGTGAAGGTTACATAAGGTTCGCCCTGACACAATCTGTGGACAGGATCAACGAAGCGGTCACAAGGATGGAAAAGCTCAGATTATGAAAATGAGCAGAAGAGAATAGAAGAGTGTTAATATTTACTTCCTTCTATCTCTTTCAGAACTCATATTAATGGACATTTCAGCTATATCGGCACTATATTCGGATATCCTTTTGAGGCTTTCTATTATTGGTGACATTTTTTCGGATGTGCAACGGTTTTCTCCCTGCTCATTGCGCATGATGGTGTAATCTTCGAACTTCCTTGCCTGATTGACCACTTTGTTCGAGTACTTTATATCCTTCTCTTCAAGGGCCTTTATGGAGTCAGCAAAAACCTTTTGTGCAAGGGCACCCATGGCAAATACCGTATCTTTTTCAGGAACTGTAGTATCCATCACGATGGTCTGCCGTGCTATCCTCTCTACGTGATCTCCTATGCGCTCGATGATCTTTGTAACAAGCCTGTATCCCAAGCACTGGGAAGGTCTTTCTATGCCTATCTTTTCAGCAAGTTTTGGATCTTCGACTGCGGATTTCAACTGTCTTACTGTCAGAAGGTAAAATCTGTCCACTTCATTATCCCTATTGACAATATCTCTTGCAAGTTCCAGGTCATGCTCCTTCAAGGCGATCATCACGTCCTCTAGCATGGAAGTTATAAGCCGGGACATGTTCTGCAAGGCTTTGTCAAGCGGTAGTTCTTGATAGTTCATAAGGCTCTGCAGAATTATCTCATTCCTTGACTCCTCTATAACTTCGATGCCAATGAGACGCTGACGGGTCACATCCTTGAAGAACTTGCGATCGAGCGCATGGAAGCCTTTGCTAGATACAAGCCGGATCAGATCATAACCAGCAAGGTAGTGGGATACAAGTATCCTGAAATTATCCTCCGGGCTATCTTCCTGAGATATTAGGATCACGGATTCAGATCTCTTATTATCTATCTTTGAATCTACAGACAGCAAAAGAGTACAATT
>JAHFZE010000008.1 GCA_020854785.1 Methanomethylovorans sp. | reverse complement strand
TTCAGAACAGATCGTATAAGGAAGGCAGCAATACACGTAGTTGATGGTGACCTTGTTCTTGAGGAGCTTTTTGAACTTGACTATGAGGCTGCTAAAAAGAAGTTAATGATGCTTGATGGCGTAGGCGAGAAAGTGGCAGATTGTATCCTTCTCTTCGCCTTCGAGAAAATGGAAGCTTTTCCAGTGGACACACATGTTGAAAAGGTGATCAGGACATACTATGGGGACCAAGAATTCTTCAAGGGTGGTATGACCAAGACCAAGATCGGTATGTGGGGCCGGATGTACTTTGGGAAGTACTGTGGTTATGCACAGCAATACCTGTTCTACCAGAAAAGACTTGAAGGCTTAAAGTGACCTGATGAAAAAAAACTGCTGCAGTGAGCAGCATGTACCATATTAGTCATTTAGTCAGATCTCTTTTTAAATACTATTGCGGTAAAAAGGAGCACCCCTATTATCTTGATCCAGCTACTATCTTCAAGATAATTGCCCTTTTCAGCATCAGTACTTATGTTGTTTTCGTTTGTATCAGAACCATCGTTCACTACAGGAGGAATTACTGTTCTTATATTCTTTACTTCTTCAAGCAAGGCAAGCTCTTCCAGCCTATTTACACTTACCCATGCAACTGCTACTGAAGTTTCCTCGTCCCAGTTAGTGATCTCTTGTACTATAGGGCCTATACTATCGGTATTGTTACCTTTATGCAGGTAAACATACACGTGCACAAGATCCTGTCCATCTGAGTTAATAATAGCTACGGTTGATGATCCGGATCTTGTTGTTCTCATTAGTTCAATCAGATCCGTACTCAACTTCTCTTCAGTCTCTGTCATATTATTCTTGTCCAGCTCTTCAGAGGTCTGCACAACCATATCACCATTGAGCATATTGTTCGCATCTTCTGCTGCAACTGATAGTCCACAAAAAACAAAAGATGATACAATAAGTACCATAAATGCAATACATGTTCTGCGGACAAGATTGTTTTTTCTCCCCATGAAAAATCCTCCGTTGAAAGATATGTTATTCGTCTTTTTCTTTCATCTTTGATCCTATAGGTAACAAGTATATTACTAGGCTATATTATTTTCTATACTTTTTTATATGTTTGGGGATTTCGATAAACCTCTTTTTGATCGATCATTTATTATACACCATATAAGAAAATTTTCAAATAACAGGTTTTTTCGAAGTCCTCGTTTGTTTCATATCTCTAATAATATAGTAAAGCATTGATCTGAACAGGTTGCGCTTCCTCATAATGAGTTAATGAAGTGTCTCAATAAAAAGTGGACATATATCCCGGATCGATGCGTTAATAGGGACTTGAGATGTCCTTAAAAGCATGATCAAGGAGTTGAACAAAAGGCAAGTTGCAAAGTTTAAATTGCAATTATTTTCCTTCCTTTTTCATTCCACATTAACTGCAACCAATGAAACCCCAAGGTCCTTTTCAGCTTGAAGGAGAAGCTTGAGGTCTTCTTCGGAAAGATCAGCGTACTTGATGTTAATGCCCGAAAAAGCCAGCAATGTTACACCCATTTTCTCTTCCAGTTCTTTGATAGACTTTATCTGTTCAGCCTTAAGTGAAGAAAATGCCCATATCATATTATCACTCTTTTCTAATAATGGTCTTCTACTATTAATAGTTGAATTGGCAATGAAAGATACTACTCTAAATAAATAATTGTTATCTAAAATTTGAAACATATGCCAGAGATCGGTACAATTATTTTTGCACAATATTTCTCAGATATTTGGCCAGTTCATCAAGAACAATTTGAAGCTTTGGTCATGGATACCACATATCTCACTACCCCTTAGCACCTTGAATCCATTTTTTGCTGCGGAGCTGACCTGTTTACCTATAGAGCACGAAGTAAGTCTTTCTTTTAAAAGTGAACATGCATTTGGGTATTTCCGGGGAACCTCTGCTACATAGTTACCATTTTCGATATAGAATGCAAAAACATCCTCTGCAGCTATATATTTGGCTTTGAAGCTTTCGGCATGTTTGTGTACCCACACGGGCGGACCTCTGTGCTTACGCAAGGTCGGAAGGGTGGCAGACACGAGTTCCATTAATATCACTGTGTTTTGTCCCGCCCACGATCCTTTGTTCAGAACCTTGAACTCATGTTCTTCGAGCAATGCAACAACTGCAAGCTCCATCTTATACAATTGTGGATACAGTACATCTTCCACTACATCAGGTGTTTTGAATGCGATGGCAATAAAAGAGGTCCCGCGGGACTTCAGTTTATGGAAGAGATCCCTGTCATCAAGTGGTGTCACTGATCGTGGGAAAAAGAGATACAATGAAGGTGACAGTACAAATTCCCGGCATGAATCAATGAACATGCAGAACTTATCAAGAGACAGGGCGGCAGCAACATTACGTTTCGGGTCAGTGGGATCTATTACGACAAGTGGCTCCTCGTGTTGTATAGTGCCATGGGAATTCAGATCAATATATGTTCCAGGCTGCCAGTCGCATGCGGATCTGATCACATTCTCAAAAGAACTATATTTTACCACAAGCAGCTCTGTGAGATAACCTGAGAAGCCCTGTGTTCTCAGTTCTGAGCCATAGACACCTGCTCCTTTCATGAACTGTTTTAATAGCAGCACCTCCTTCTCAAGTCCTTGAATATTCTTTTTTATGAACTCGTTATGGAAAGGTGTTCTATCAACTGCTGATCTGATGCATGCAGCGGAACCAACCCGGAAACAGGGAACAATGTCTACATCGAACCCTCTATATCTCATATTAATGTAAGGATGTTCTGCATAGCGTTCTTCAAAACTCTCTGATTCTTCAGCTATCTTTCTTGCAATGATCAGTCCTTTTTTTTCAAGTTCTTCCCGGCTGGCATCTCCAGGGAACATTATAAATATGTCCAGGTCATGTGTACCTGATATCCAGGTATTTCTGGCAGCTGAGCCGACCAGGTTTGCAGACACATCTTTCAGATCCATTGAGCAAGCTATAAGATCTATTTTTTTTATAAGCAATTCTGCTATCTCTTTCAGATAAGCCTCTTCTTCAGTTCTTGGGCTTATCCGCGCCAGAACGGCTTCTTTCAATTCTTTAAGTGCATCGTTTTCCATAAAAGCCACTTTTTGTCCTATGAGGCTGCTTATGTCGTTCTTGAAGTTATAATTTATGGGGTGATACCAAACCAAAAATAAGATCTCTATCTTATTTAGCCATAGAAAAGATATAATGCAGAAATGGACTGATCTTCAGTATAATCCAATGTTCTCTTTTTTGATCACATGGTTATAATTCTTGTATCCAAGTATGTCTACTATCTGATTTGTGTGCTGGCCTTTTATCTTTGCAAGTTCAGCTGATGAGTAATCTGTGATCCCTTTTGCAAAGACTTCTCCCCTGGATCGAATTTCAATGATGTCCCCTCTTCTAAAATCACCGTCAACATTTGTTATGCCGGAGGGTAAGAGGCTCATGCTATTTTTAATGGCTTCTTTTGCACCTTCGTCAACTTCCACTGAACCGCAGGATCTTGACAATAAGATCCAGCGTATCCTGTTTGTGTGGACTTCCTTGTTTGCCATGAATAGCGTACCTATTTCCTCGCCATCGAGTAATCTAAGCAGGATGTCTTTTTCTCTACTGCTGGCGATGATCGTGTGGCAGCCCGCAAGGCCACAGATCTTGGCAGCCATTATCTTTGTTCGCATACCTCCCACACCTTTGAGGCTTGTCGGATTCCCTCCATAGCTTTCCACTTCAGGAGTTATTTCCTCTACAAGGTGAAGCAGCTTGGCACCATGATTGTTGTGTGGGTTCTTGTCATAGAGCCCATCAATATCCGAGAGGATTATCAGGAGGTCTGCTTCTGTTTTGCTGGCAACCATGGCAGATAGCTTGTCATTGTCCCCAAAAGTTGCTTCGATCTCATGTACGCATATAGGATCGTTCTCATTGATTATGGGAATGACCCCATAACTAAGGAGGGTGTGCATACTGTTCCTGAGGTTAAGGTATGTTAACCTGTTAGAAAAGGACTCATAAGTAAGGAGCAACTGAGCGACCTTCAGTCCATACTTGCTGAAGGCTTTGCTCCATTCCTGCATGAGAATGCTCTGCCCAACAGCTGCTGCAGCCTGTCTTACAGGTATTTCCCGCGGTCTTGAGTCAAGGTCCAGTACGTCCACGCCAAGTCCAATGGAGCCAGAGCTTACTATTACTACTTTCTTGCCTGTATTATGTAGTTTAGAGATCTGTGAAGCTATAGTGTCTAAGAAAGTCGGGCTAAGTTTACCCTCATCCTGGTTTATGGATGTAGTTCCTATTTTTACCACAATTTTGTTGATGTCGCCTAAAAAATCTTTCCTACTACTCAAGAACATTGCCTCTGAATACTTTATTTTTCTGTTATGACATCGGCGAGTTTTTTATTTAGCTCTCTGTGAGTGAATTTCTTTGCCTCAGGTCCTACGTAGTCGGCAACCCTATCGCCATTTCCTATGAGTATATATTTGTATATCATAAGCCCTTCCATACCAACAGGCCCTCTGGCATGGATCTTGTTGGTGCTTATGCCGACTTCTGCTCCTTTACCATATCTGAAACCATCGGCAAATCTTGTGGATGCATTTATCATGACGCTGGACGAATCTACAAAGTTGGCGAACTTTTTCTTTTTCTTCTGGTTCTCGGTAACAATGGCGTCAGTGTGATGGGATCCATATGTGTTGATATGCTCAATAGCTTCTTCTATCGAACTGACTACTTTAATAGACAGAACGAGGTCATTATACTCGGTGGCCCAATCCTCCTCTATAGCACGCACCAATTTCTTAATAAAATCTATGTGTTCCAGTATTGCAAATGACCCTTTGTCACAGCGCAGTTCAACACATGCACCGTCCAGCATCTGAGCCATTTTAGGCAGGAATCTCTCTGCTATCTTTTCGTGTACGAGCAGTGTTTCCATGGCATTGCACACTGCAGCATACTGTACCTTTGAATCAAAGCAGATAGTATAGGCTTTTGCCAGGTCAGCATCTTCATCTACATATACATGGCAGATCCCATCTGCATGGCCGAGTACTGATATCTTTGTATTGTCCTGAATGAACTTTACGAATGCGTTAGAGCCTCTGGGTATGAGCAGGTCGATATAGGTATCCATTGCCAGGATATCCATTACTTCTTCTCTGGTCTCCATGAGCTGGAATGCCCCTTTTGGCATCCCTTCGACTTTCTCGATAGCTTCTACCAGTATATCGAATATGGCCCTGTTTGAGTTAAGTGCCTCGCTTCCACCTTTGAATATGGTGGAATTCCCGCTTTTAAGACAAAGTGCCATGATCTGGGGGACAACATCCGGTCTGGATTCAAATATCACTCCGATCAGGCCAATAGGACAGCTTACCTGATATAGCTCCAGGCCGTTATCAAGTTCCAGAGAACTCATCGTTCTTCCAACAGGGTCTTCGAGCTTTATTACATCCCTTATGCCGGCTATCATGCCATCTATTTTACTGTCGCTTACCTTAAGCCTGTCTACCATTGCCTGGGTAAGCTCACCTTTTCTTTGGGCTTTCTCAGCGACTTCCAGGTCTCTTATATTAGCTGAAAGTATGGCTTGCCTGTTAATATCCAGCGCATTTGCCATTTCTTCAAGTGCACGGTTCTTTATATCCGTGCTCACACTTGCAAGCGTGATGGATGCTTTTTTAGCTTCTATCACCTTTGCTTCTATCTCTGTTACCATGGATCGAACCACCTGAGCCTATTAATTAAAGAGGGCTATATCATTTTCTTCGGATTATAGACTAACTGATATTGCAATTAGTTCTTAAGCCTTATAGTTATCGATAATGTGCTGACAAGTATAAAAATTCTGTATCCAATGAACTAACGAAATCATCACTTCCATTTTCAGATATATTTATCAATAATTGCTCTGTAAGGGGTAGCAGGAGATTGACATGAGCACACGTGAATTCATGCTAGGTAATGTCGCCATAGCGCGGGGCATCATCGAAGGAGGCGGCCAGGTGATAGCTGGTTATCCGGGCACTCCTTCCTCAGAGATCATTGATACTCTGGCATCAATGGAAAAAAGGGATTTCTATGTGGAATGGTCGGTCAATGAGAAAGTGGCCTTTGAGGTGGCAGCAGGAGCTGCTATTGCAGGTGTAAGATCTGTTGTCACCATGAAGCATGTGGGGCTTAATGTAGCCTCCGATCCTCTTATGACCCTTTCTTATATGGGCGTTAAAGGTGCAATGATAATAATATCCGCAGATGATCCATCATGTCATTCTTCTCAGAACGAACAGGATACACGTAAGTATGCCCAGTTCGCACTGATGCCCTGTTTTGATCCATCGAATCCCCAGGAGGCAAAGGATATGATACCGGATGCTTTCAGGCTGTCCAATATGTTCCAGACAGCTGCGATTTTCAGACCTACTACCCGGATATCTCATGGCAAGTCTGATGTAGAGCTTGGGGTTATAGATGAAGGCAGGCCGCAGGTAAAGTTTGAAAAGATCCCAGAAAGATGGATCATGATGCCCAAGAATGCAAGACCGAGACATCCTTATGTGTTGCAGGTGTACGAGGACATCAGGAATGAGCTTGAGGATTCTCCATGGAACCAGCTTGAACTCAGAGCAGGATCGAAAATAGGTATTGTCGCTTCAGGTATAGCTTCTGTCTATGCCAGGGAAGCTATGAAAAGAATGGGTTTGGATGCATCTTTTCTGAAAATATGCGCATATCCGGCTCCCGAGGGCAAGATCACTGGTATGTTGCAGAATGCAGACACAGTGCTTGTGATAGAGGAACTTGAGCCTGTGTTAGAAGATGAAGTACGTATCATGGCACAGAAGCATAGTATCGGAACAAAGGTACTGGGAAAATCAGAGGGTCTTGTTCCCAGATATGGGGAGCTGAATGTTGATATATGTATGGATGCTATTTCAAAGGCATTCGGGCTGCCTGCAGTTTCTCCAAAGGCTCCTGATATGGACCTTGAACTTCCTTCACGTCCTCCTGTATTGTGTCCCGGTTGCTCTCACAGGGCTGCTTTCCATGTTATGAAGAAGGTCTTTGGGAAAGACGGAATTTATCCAAGTGATATTGGTTGCTACACCCTTGGAGTACAGTCAGGTGCTGTAGACACTACACTATGTATGGGTGCAAGCATAACCGTATCTTCAGGGATATATCATGCAGGGGAGGGTCATCCCATATGCTGTTCCATCGGTGATTCCACTTTCTTCCACACAGGAATGAACGGTTTGCTCAATGCAGTATATAATAAGGCAGATATCACAGTGACTATTATGGACAATAGGATCACCGCTATGACCGGTCACCAGCCAAATCCCGGAATGGGCAGAACTGCTGTCGGCGAATCCACAGTCACGGTATATATATCGGATATATGCCGCTCTCTAGGAGCGGAATTCGTGGAAGAGGTCGATCCCTATGATCTGACGTCTGCCGAGAATGTGTTCAGACGTGCCAGGGATCACAAAGGTACCTCTGTTGTCATAACAAGGCAGCCATGTGTGATCGATCTGAGACGATCAGGGATCAGAAAACCAGCATTCTCAGTGGATCAGGAAAAATGTACAGGTTGTAAGGCCTGCGTCAGGTTTGGCTGTCCTGCAACAGAGTTTGATAGTGAGCTTAAGTGTGCGAGGATCAATGACATGTGTACAGGATGCGGTGTATGTGCCCAGATATGTAAATTTGGAGCAATAGTGGAGGTGAAGAGATGAGCTCAGCAGGGATCTCTCTCTTCGATCTGGTAATA
>JAHFZE010000241.1 GCA_020854785.1 Methanomethylovorans sp. | reverse complement strand
GCAGTGTACGTTTTTCCAGAGCCAGTGGCCATCTGGATCAGTGCTCGCGGGTGATTTTCCTTAAATGATCTCTCCAGGTTATTGATCGCCCGGATCTGGCAATCATGCAATCTTTCTGTCCGAAGCCCCGGGATATCCTGCAATCTGTCTCTCAGCGACTTCTCTTTTTTGAGCCATTCCCTGAAGGTCTCCGGGCGGTGGAATGAAAAAACAGGTCTTGACCTCGGTTTCGGGTCGCGGTGGTCAGTGAACCTCGTAAGTGCCCCTGTGCTTTCATATACGAACGGCAGGGGGTCATTGTTCAGGTATTTCAGCTTGCTTGTGGCATACTCACCAGACTGCTCCTCGACAACCGTTAGTCTGTGGCCTTCTTCATCCTTCTTTGCCTCGATTATTCCCACAGGGCTTTTGTCCACGAAAAGCACATAATCCGCAGGTCCGACATCTGTAAAGTACTCTTTTACAGCAATGCCATCGGCTGCACTCCAGTCTATCCTGTTCCTTTCCTGCACTATCCAGCCGGAAGCATTCAGTTTTTCATCTATTCTGTCTCTGGCTTCCTGCTCAGGGCTCTGATTATGATTCATAGACCTTATCCATGGATTTATTCGTTCATTCTGCTCCCAGGTTTGGGAATTGCATGGAAAATTCATGCAGTTTCAGGAATGATTTTGGAAAAGTCTATGTTCACATTCAATATAAGTATTCTTAGTTCCGGTTGTATACGGTTTGCACAAAGCCAAAAAAATAAGGGAAGGGTCCCGTAGGAAAAACTATGGAAGGCTTATGGAATATGGAGGCTATGATCAACAGTTGATCACTGAGCTTTGATCCCCGGGGCCCACGCCGATCAAGAAGGAGAATGCACTTAAAGTGCATCCCCGTCAGTTTCGCCTGTTCTGATCCTTATGATCTTTTCCACCGGGTAGATGAAGATCTTTCCGTCACCTATTGAGCCCGTCTTTGCATGCTTCATGATTATTTCAATCACAGCATCTGTCTTTTCCACCGGCACGACCAGTTCGATCTTCACCTTGGGGAGCAGGTCCACGCAGTACTTCTGGCCTCTCCACTGCTGGAGCACACCCTTCTGCTTTCCCCGTCCCTTTACCTCGGTGATGGTCATACTCTCGAATCCGGCATCTTCCAGTGCATCTTTTACTTCCTGCACCTTTGTGGGCCTAATTATTGCTTCGATCTTTCTCATCTATCTCACTCCTTTGCAAGCACGAATTCCGGATATGCAGATATTCCATGTTCCTTTATGTCGAGTCCGGCTATCTCATCTTCTTCAGGCACCCTCAGGCCCATAACTGCATCCAGTACCTTGAATATTATGAAAGATATACTGAAGGCCCATATTATAGCCAGTATCAGCCCAACTACCTGGACCATGAACTGCTGGTATCCGCCGTATAGCAGGCCAGCACCAGCAGCAGTGTATGCAGCATCAGCAAATATGCCATTACCCTGTCCTATTGCGAATATGCCGACCGACAATATTCCCCAGGCCCCGCTGTAACCGTGTACTGCGATGGCACCTACCGGATCGTCCAGCTTGAGTGTGTATTCGTTGAACATAACTCCTACATATACTATTATACCTGCGATCAGTCCTATGACCACTGCTGCCCAGCTGGCAACGGATCCGCAGGAAGCGGTTATGGCTACAAGACCTGCCAGCATACCGTTGGCTGTAAGGGAGGGATCTGGCTTTCCGGTCTTCATCCAGGTGATCAGCAGTACCATTATAGCACCTGCTCCTGCCGCCAGGAAAGTGTTGGCTATTACAAGGCCGATGTAGGGATCGTTACCGTCAAGGGTGCTTCCTCCGTTGAACCCTACCCATCCGAATGCCAGTATCAGTGTTCCCAGAAACGCCAGGGGCAGGCTGTGACCTGGGATCACTACAGGCTTACCGCGCCTGAACTTACCTATCCTTGGACCGACCAGTAACACACCCGCAAGGGCAGAGAAACCTCCTATCATGTGTACGACTGAAGATCCTGCAAAGTCATGGTATCCTATTCCGATCGCATCGACTATCGGACCGCTGGTAAGGATACCGGCACCGCTCCATACCCAGTGGCCGAACACAGGGTAGATGAGTCCCACCATCAGTACGGTGTATATCAAGTATGCCTTGAAGCTCGTTCTCTCGGCCATGGCACCCGATACGATCGTTGCACCTGTGGCTGCGAACACCATCTGGAACCACCAGCTGGTCCATATTGCATTGTCAGCACCACTCATGAAGAACTGGTCAATACCTATTATTCCAGCATAGTCGGCACCATACATTATTGCCCAGCCAACGGCCCAGTAGACCACTACGCCAAGAGATATTGTCATGAAGTTCTTCATAAGTATGTTCGTAGTGTTCTTAACACGGGTAAGTCCGATCTCCACTAGTGAGAAACCGGCATGCATGAGGAACACTATGGCACCACAAAGTATCAGCCATAAAACGGTAAGTGCTGTCTGCACATCAGCTATAGCTTTTGCATTCTCTTCAGGCGTTGCAGCTGATACAGGCAATATCAACATCATAAGGATAATTCCTAAGAGCAGCAGGTTTTGTCCTGAATTTCTTAGGTTCTTCATTTTGCACATTGTTTCCATAAATTACTCCTCTTTAGTAGGAAAGCGGTTGTCTACTGTAGACTTTATATTATTTAAATATTTTGCTTTAGCATATCTTTATCTTAATCTCTTCTCCTCTGCGGCGGCGGTTAAAAGTGTTTATATATTGCTGCAACGTAGTTCCACTCCGGATGAGGGATATCTACTATAACCAGGACTGCATAACCGGTGCACGTGAACATCTTCCTGACCGAAGCATCGATCTTATCATCACAGATCCCCCATTCGCCATAAATGGTGACAGTCTCCACAAACATTATCACAGGAAAGAGGAGCATGTGTTCGAAGGGTATGTTGAGGTGGATCAGGAAGAATATCGTGATTTTTCCATAGAGTGGTTACATGAGGCCCATAGGGTGCTCAAGGACACTGGTTCCATGTATGTGGTCTCAGGATGGAGCAATCTTCTGGATATACTGCTTGCTCTTGAAAAGAACGATCTTGAGATCATAAATCATATCATATGGAAGTATAATTTCGGTGTGAGTACCAGGCACAAGTTCGTTACATCTCATTACCATATTCTATACTGTAAAAAATCAAATGTAAAAGGGGTGAAATTTAATACCTTCTGCAGATTCGGTACATCTGAGAAGAACGATGATAACAGTTCTATGCTTTATAATGACCTGGAAGATGTATGGGTGATCAACAGGGATTTCAAGAAAGGCAGGTTAAGGAATAAGAACACCCTTCCTGCGGAACTGTTAAAGAAGATGATCCTCTACTCATCCGATGAGGGGGACCTGGTCTGCGATTTTTTCCTGGGGAGTTTTTCCACGGCAAAGATAGCCAAGTCTCTGAACAGATATTCTACAGGCTTTGAGGTGAATGGGGATGTCTATGATTACCAGCTGGAACAAATGCACAATATAGAAAGGGGTTACATGCTCAAAGAACTGTGCTCAAATGGTGGGAACCCTCATCATAACCAGAGGAAGCGTTGGACAGAAGAGGAATCAAGTAAGGTCATTGCACGCTATAATGCTATTAAGAGTGCAGGGCTCACTGACAAAAAAGCCTACCAGTTGCTTTCCATGGAGTTTGGCAGAGGGTATTTTTCCATGATGAACATTATTAAGAAAAACAGGTGAGCATGATATCTCATTCCAGTCTTTTCATTAAATTGTAGTCCATGATCGTAGAAACAGGGTATGCTTTTACAGGAATACCGGCTTCTGCGATAGCTGTGATGGCATTGCTTCCCACTATCACAGGTATGCCAGCTTTTCCTCTTTCCATGGGTACGTTGAAGACATCTTCGCTGGTCTGGCCTATTTCCAGATATCCGCCGATCTCGGATTCTTTAGCAAGTTCCATCACTTCTTTTGCCTTTTCCCTTGCAGAACCCGGTATATGGCGCAGGTTAGCAAGAAGCTTTCCATTACCACTTTCAATATAATCGAGCACTGAAGTGGAATGCCTGTTAATGAATATTTTTATAGGGTCTATCGATGTTCCGCTGTAACCTATGATGTCCACAAAACTTACGGGCTGGTGAGCTTCCATCTGCATGATCCCTCCATATAACGGAGTTGAAGGGATCCCGTTCTTGAGGAGTATACCATCATAGGTGATACTACATACATTGGCTATTGCAAATTTACCGTCAGGTACGAAGATATCATCTTCCTCAGAGTCCTCGTCCACTATCCTGATCCTGGGGCTTATGGATATTCCGGCATCTATGGCGTATTTCAGCACATCCATAGTTTTCTCATAATCCCTTTTGTCAATGATAGATACATTCACTATGACATTCCCTTTCTTTTCCTTGAGGTCGTATGTGGTCTTGTACACCAGTTCTTCTATCCTGGTGATCACCAGGTCCAGCCTGTCACTTATAAGCGCATCATTGAGCTCTTTCTGTCCGAGTTCTGTTATGGTACGGCCAATATATCCATGCTTCTTGGTGAATCCCCGTTCATCCAGTATGCGTAGATGATAGCGCACAGCCCGTTCCCCAATGGCATACCCTCTGTTCTGCAGTTCATCTGCGATGAGGCGGGCTCCCAATGGTTTGTCGCTCTTGCTGATTATCCGCATTATTTCAATAAGTTTCCTTTCGACATTGGGGTCTGTCATAGTTTCTCCTGTCTTTCGTTTGTTTCAAAGGTTAGTTGGGGATTAATAAAATATGTCCATCATGTCTAAAAAGATTATGTATCCGGTTCTACTATGTTTCTGGAGCATAACTGCATGATCATATTGCACATCCTTAGAACATGTGCTCTTATATGTTTCTTTCCTCAATGGTCAATAGCATAAAACTCGGTTACTTTATTATGATAGTAGAAAGGTTCATATTCTATGCGATTCAATTTCTAGTTAGGAGTAGCGGGCAAAAAGCCTGTTCCCATTGAATATAAAAGGGGTGTTATAAGAAATGTTATTTATGGACATAAGTATGTGGGCACCGGAACACAGAGAAGATATCCTGAAACACTTCAAGGAACTCAGGCCACCAGCGGGTATTCATGTTGTAAATCAGTGGCTTGACCTTACAGGAGGCAGATTCTTCATCCTCTATGAAGCTGAGAGTTCAGAGGCATACGCAGCTTTCAATCTGCCGTGGTCTGATGTCTGTACTATCGACAGCGTGCCGGTCATGGAGGCAGTGGAGTTTATAAAACACATGACAGAACGTGGAATGAAGTTCTAAGTTCTGAAAAATAATTGGTCGGCCTTAAAGGCTGACGCACTTTTCTCTTTTTCAATGTATAAGTTTCAGATTGCTGCTGACAGAGTTATTGTTCTATCTGCATCTCCTACAAACACATTGAAGTCTCCTGCAGGCAAAGCTGCAGTATTATAATTATATGTGAACTTTCCTTCATTGTCAGTATCTATGATCTCCACAGCTTCAAGGTAGATGGTTACTTCCTTTTCTCCTTCCATTGCCTGACCATGGATGGAAATATCATATTTTCCTGAAGGTACGTTCTCTTCTGAGTAAACAGCTTCATCACTATTAGCTTCAAATGTCCTTGTGAAGGTAATGAACATCTTCACGCTGAAACTAAGGTCCCTAGCTTTACGGCCCTTTATGGTAAACTTGTTTGGACCATCAGGTATCTCCACTTTGTCCATATTGTATTCATATTTTCCATCTATAACCGGAACCTTCTTTTCAAAAGATACCTTAACCTTGACCTTGGCCTCAGGAGTAGTGCTACCTGTAATAGTAAGGGTATCACCAACCCGGGGCAACTGCGGAATATGTTCCCAATTCACAGTCATATTGTTAGTACTGATATCAAGATCACGGTATTTTGGACGATTCATAGCTTTCAGCAAATTAAGAACAGAGCTCTGTTTTTTTTTAGTGTTGCTCACTATTTCCCCCCCCACAAGGTGTTAAAAGATATGTAAACTATGGAAGACTTATTCTTCCTGTTCTTTTTTAGTCTCTTCTTCTGCTACTTCAGTTCCTTCTTTTTTCTCGCCGATCAGCTCATCAAGCTTATCCTGCAACTGCTGCATCTGTTCTTTCAGGGCTTTCAGGTCATCCTTCTTCACGACCTCTGCACGCTTGAATGTTTCCTGTACCTTTGCATTGATCCTTTTTTCGATGTCTTCTGTCTGTTTTTTCTGCTCTTCAAGAACCTCTTTGACGAATTTCTTACCTTCCTTCTTATTCATCTCCCCACTATCGATAAGCTCCTTTGAGAGCTCGTTGATCTTATCTTCAGTAAGGGCCCACAGACCAATTCCAAAAAGTCCCACTTTTTTTAGAGTATCTTTCATACTATTTCACCTCATTATGATTTGTATTCTGCTAAAATAAATATCTTTGTACAAGACAGGCATGAGAGTAACTATTGATCTGGCAATAAAATGAAATGCTGTTTTTTGGCCTTGTGCGGATCAATTTCAGGCCATAAGGGATTCTATGGTCCTTTCCAGATACCTAGCATGGCTCATTTCCACAAGACGGTTTGACACTTCCACAGGGTCTCCCTCCATTATTACCTTTGCCTCATCTATAAGGACCGCCCTGTGAGATACCTCTTTCACGAAGTCCATATGATGGCTAACGATTATTATGGTAGTCCCGAATTCCCGGTTGATCCTCTTGAGGGCGTTTGTAACATCTCGGAGTGTCACAGGATCCAGATCACCGAAAGGCTCGTCGAGCATGAGTATCTCAGGACGTGTGGTAAGTGCAAGAGCTATGTAAGCTCTTACATGTTCTCCACCGCTGATCTGGTAAGGTGTTTTATAAAGGATGTCCAGGGGAAGATCCAGAGCTTCAAATATCTTTGTTGCATCTTCCTTCACATCTTCGAAGGTGACCTTAGGGAAAAGTTTTGCATAGATCTCAGGTGTTATTTGCATCTGGTTCATGATCTTATCCTTCTCTTCCTCTGTCAGATCAGGTAACGTGTATAACATATCCAATATCTCTTCGGATACTTCCAGCTCTTTTGCTTTTTCACGGGCATATTCCAGGGACCCCGGACCTTTGATCCGCATTCTGAACCCGATTTGCTG
>JAHFZE010000305.1 GCA_020854785.1 Methanomethylovorans sp. | reverse complement strand
TGCAGAGGCTCTTTGGGACAAGCGGCAAAACGGCTCATGTTCCCAAGGCCGATGCACAGCGGAAGACGGTTTCTTTGTGTCGGCATTCTATTCACACAATAGGTTTGGCACTTAACAGAACAGCTGCTTTTTTTTGTAATGCTACGCCCTTTACATATTATGCTCCCGAATATCGTGAATATATGCTCGTACAGAGAAATGAACTGGATTTCAGGGAACAGTTACAGCTTCATGATGCAAAGATGCGACCCCTATTAATTAAACGGGCTGCAACCTTCGGTGTTCTTAACTCAGAGGTTGCTATGCTGCTGGATGAAATGATATCGGACCTTTTAGCACAATATCGAAGATGGACCAACGAAGATTTTCTTCTACAGGTCCACCTTGAAGTACAGAGGCTTGCAGAAGATGATAATGTGGTACACAAAGAAAAACTCCTCCAGTTGCAACAGGATATTTCCAGCATTGGAGAACTAAGACCACTTCTAATGGGAAATCTTATCCTGAAGAAACTTGACGGCAGATGCACGGACGATGAGATGGGATTGCTTGAGGGACTTAAAAGATTCGATTCCTTCAGGTCACAAATAGCTGAGGACTTTGACAAGCTTTGTCCTGCAGATGGACTTTATTATGATTCACATAAAAGCGTCAGGCTTGCGCTTATGGGTAGGGATAACTGGGAAGACCTCTGTTCCTATGCACAGCATGAGTTCACACATTTCCTGAACCATGAACGATACTTCTTACCTGTGATCGCTAACTGGTATTTCCTGCGAGGGAACTATATTAAGGAAGAGGAACTGGCGTCTTTATACTTGGAGCTTATTGATGTGGTGCTTTCTCCTCTTACTCAAGATGAAAGATCGTTTTCCTTTTTAGGAAAGGACCGTGAGCTTCAGGAAGCCATAAGGGATGCATCCATGGATGCTCTTCAGGCATTGCTTATCGATCTTCCAGAGATGTCTGCGATGCAAGAGAACCTTTATGCTCTCAATGAATACTTCAGCCTTTTCAGCATACTGGATGAGTCACTGGCCTATTTATCCGAAAGGTTCAATTCTCATATCTATGATAGCAAAGTTCTTGCCGAAATGCACTCAGCTATCGCAGATAAAGAAGATTTCGAACTCTTCCATAACAGCCTTTCAATAGCATTACAGGGAAAGGACCAAAAAGGATTCGATGATAGTTGTATGCAGCTCTGTGCAACGTTCCTGTATACATGGAATCCGTATCCGCTCATGGCAGATCATGAGGATACTGTGAAATATTTACGCTCCAGGATCCTGAGTCTCTGATGAGCTTGTTATTGATACTAGATCTCAAAATTAATATCCGATTTAGGTCATTATCTGAGCCTTAATTATCCTAATAAGGTAAATAAACTCATATGCAAGGAAACATATTTATCATGCATTGCCAAGTTGGCCTTATGCATAAGTATTCTGTAAGATGTCCAACCTGTGGGGAAATGCAGGATCCAATGTCTTTGATATGCAGTAAAGGACATGATGCACTTCTACGCACTTTTTATGGGCCATTGCAGCTAACCCCCAGGAACATGCCTGGGATCTGGGAATTCTATGATTGGCTTCCTGTGGAAGGTATTATCAGTGAAGGTACAGGCAAGACTGTGACATATAAAAGTGAAGCTTTTGCCAGGAAACTTGGCCTTTCTGATCTGTATGTAGCTTTTAACGGATATTGGCCAGAGAAGAATGCTTCCATGATGACATGTACTTTCAAGGATCTGGAAGCTTTCCCGACAATGCAGAGATTGCTGGAAAGACAGGATGGGAGGATAATGGTCGTCGCTTCAGCAGGGAACACTGCCCGAGCTTTTGCGCATGTGTGTTGTATCACAGGACAGCCATTGCTGCTTGTTGTTCCAGAAAATAGTGTTCATAGGCTCTGGACCCTGCATGCAGATGCATCTTCAATATGCCTGGTAACTGTAGAGGGGGATTATTACAATGCCATCGAACTTGCCAACAAAGTGGCATTAAGGCAGAGGTTCGTGAGTGAAGGGGGAGCAAAGAACGTTGCACGCAGGGACGGCATGGGTACAGTGATGCTGGATGCAGTACTTACTATGAAAAAACTGCCCATGCATTATTTCCAGGCCGTGGGAAGCGGAACTGGCGGCATCTCTGCCTGGGAGGCTTCCATAAGGCTCATACAGGACGGAAGTTTTGGCAATGTGCTGCCACAATTACATCTGGCACAGAACCTGCCGTGTGCACCTCTTATCAGTATGCGGGCAGGTAACATTACAGATCAAAGTATAGTGGATGGGAAATGTCCAGAGGATATGTACGATGATGTGCTTTTCAACAGAAAACCTCCATATTCTGTTGCTGGAGGTGTGAGGGATGCCCTCCAGGCCACAGGAGGCCGGATGTATGGCATCGATAATGCTGCTGCAGCGCACGCACAACAGTTGTTCGAAGAACTGGAAGGCATTGACATAAATCCGGCTGCTGCAGTTGCAGTTGCCGCTCTTATGCAAGCTGTGGAAAAGAAGTTCACAGGTCACAATGATAGTATCGTGCTCAATATCACTGGCGGGGGAATGGAAAGATTGCGCAGGGACTGTAATTTGTACCCGATCGTACCGGACATAAGAGTTTCTGCCCATGACCCGGAAGCAGAGTCGAAGATAGTAGATAAAGTCTCAGAGAAGTTTCAGAGGTAGGTATATGAGAGATGTTACAACACTGACCATTCTGGGCGGTGTCAATAAAGAAGGGGTGCCGGAGTGCATCAACAAAATAAAAGTTAACAAAGGCGAGATCATAGGCATAGTTGGTCCCACAGGTTCAGGGAAAAGTACTCTTATAGATGACATAGAGCAGCTTGCAAGAGGGGATACATCTTCAGGGAGGCATGTACTTGTTAACGGAGAGGTGCCAGATGCCTCTGTCAGGGTGGACCCCCGGCTTAAACTGGTAGCCCAGCTCTCACAGAAAATGCATTTTCTGGCAGACATGACCGTAGAGGATTTTCTGGTAATGCATGCACGTAGCAGAGGAAAGGGACCGGAGCTTGTGGAGAGGGTATTGCAGCTTGCCAATACTCTTACTGGAGAACCCATAGCCCTGCATCATCACCTTACAGCACTCAGCGGTGGACAATCACGTTCTCTCATGACTGCGGACATTGCGGTTATCAGCGATTCTCCTGTGGTGCTCATCGATGAGATCGAAAATGCAGGCATAAGAAAGCAGGAAGCTCTGGAACTGCTTGCATGCGAAGGCAAGATAGTGGTAGTTGTGACCCATGACCCTGTGCTGGCTCTCATGGCCACCCGCAGGATTGTTATGAAGAACGGGGGTATGGTGGATGTCATAACTACAAGCTCGCAGGAACAACAGATATGTTGCAAGATAGCTGAAGTGGATAACTGGCTGCTCTCCCTCAGGGAAACCATCCGCAGGGGCGATCTTGTTGAGGGTACGGTATGAAACTTGTTGTACTTGCCGGGACCCCGGGCTCAGGTAAAACTTCTCTCCTACTTCACACTATAAAAGCTCTTTTATCGTTGGGTAGCAGACCTGCTGTGGTCAAAATAGACTGCCTGTGGACAGATGATGATCAGAGGTTCATCAGGCTTGGGATACCGGTACAGGTAGGGCTTGCGAAGGACATGTGCCCGGATCATTTTACTATTTACAACACAGAGGACATGCTCAGATGGGCACATGCTCAGGGAGCTGATCTACTGCTCAATGAAACCGCGGGTCTTTGCCTGCGGTGCGCTCCTTATCCTGACGCATGCCTGGCAGTATGTGTGATCGATGTGACTACCGGGCCGAACACTCCTCTTAAGGTCGGCCCGCTGCTCACAACTGCTGATGTGGTGGTCATGACAAAAGGAGACGTGGTTTCCCAGGCAGAGCGGGAAGTGTTCAGGGAAAGGGTACTGGATGTGAACCCCGGATGCAGTATTGTGGAGGCCAATGGCCTTACAGGTAAAGGCTCTTTCGAACTGGCTGAATTAATACGTGTTTCCCCTGATACAGTGACCAATATGAAATTAAGGTATAATCCTCCTCTTGCAATTTGTTCATTGTGTACCGGTGAGATGCGAGTGGCACGCAAACATCACATGGGAGTGTTGCGCAGCCTGGACGGTTCTATGGGATACAGGGGTGAGTGAACGGTGGACAAGGTCTTGTCCCTGCTCCCAGGATATAATTGTGGGGGCTGTGGTTTTAAGCAATGCAGGGATTTTGCCTTACACATCACAGATGCAGCATCCCTTGCACGCTGCGCTTTCCTTGAAAGGGAGATGTTCAGAACAAATCTGGAGCAGTTAAAGGGGCTTGTAGGTCAGGAAAAGAACGAAGATGAAGTAACAGGCATCATTGATGGCCTCAGAGCTGATTTTTCACTTGGTCCCTTGCATGGGGAATGTTCCTGCAGAGAAGATATACATCCTTTGGATGGCTCTCTTGAGATAGAGGCAGGGGACATACTGCGCTACAGGCCACTGGGCTGTCCGATCACACATTTTGCCCGGGTTATAGATATATCTCCCGGTATATACACTGTCCATATAGTTGGACCATTGCACAGGCTTGGAAAGAACGAGCTTGCGGTCAAGGATATCGGACTATGCATGATCCTTGCCTTCGAAGGCATAGTGGTCAAAGGAAAGGTTCCATCAGTGTGCCAGACAGTGAAGTTCCTGCCGGAACACTGCATGATGCAGAAAGTGCATTCCGGAATCGTGGTATCTGTAGAGGGCCGCAGGCTTCGGATAGAGGCCATCGACCTTAAAGTGTGGTGAAGAAGTAGTAACAACTGAGGATACAGGATGGACAATAGCCCGTCAATAGCAGTGCTGCGAGGCATGAAAAAAGCAGGTCTCGACTTCGTGGTAAGTGTGCCCTGCGTGAACCTGAAGGAACTTATATCTATGGTCGACAAGGACCCAGATATCATCCATGTGCCGGTCACGAGGGAAGAGGAAGGCGTGGGTGTATGTGCCGGAGCATATATGGGTGGAAGGAGAACTGCGATGCTGATGCAGAATTCCGGTCTTGGGAATTCTATTAATGCCCTTGCTTCCCTTAACAAACTGTATGGCATACCCCTTCTCATGATCATGAGTCACAGGGGTGTGGAAGGGGAACCGGTATGCGCCCAGGTGCCTATGGGAGATCTTACCATGCCTTTACTAGAAACAATGAATATCCCGTTTTTTGTACCTGCGTCAAAAACAGAGGCTGAAGGAGCTATTGTTGAAGCAATGACCACTGCACAGGAAAAGAGGTCACCTGTGGCAATACTGTTCAAAATAGGCTTCTGGAGGTTATAATGATACGTCTGGATGCTATCAGGATCATTGCAGAGAAAGCCAGAGAAGACAGTTCACTGCTGATAAGCAACATTGGTATCCCCTGTAAGGAACTGTACCACGTATGCGATGCGCCACGCAACTTCTATATGCTGGGTTCTATGGGGCTTGCTTCATCCATTGGCCTGGGCTTGTCCCTCGCAAAGCCACAAAGACATGTCATGACCATCGAGGGTGATGGCTCCATGCTTATGAACTTGGGTAGTCTTGCAACCATAGCAAGCCAGCACCCCCCAAACTATCTGCTTATAATAATAGATAATGGCACATACGGCTCCACGGGTGATGAACCTACGGCCACTTCAATGTATACTGACCTTGCAGCTATGGCAAAGGGAGCAGGGATACGGGAGGTATACACATCTTATACACAGGAAGGGCTGATCAAGTTACTTGAAAATGTAAAAAGTGGTGTCATAGTGGTCAAAGTGCAGCCCGGAAATGCACAGGTACCTCTTATCGACATATGCCCTGAGACCATACTGGCATGGTTCATGGGCGAGGTTTTGGAGAATACTGATATAAAAAATGCCCAATGCTGAAATCAAAAAAGCAAAATAAAAATGCACTTTGCCTTTCAAAAAACCATCTTTAAAGAAAATAATCAATAAGAGAAAAGAACATGAAACACGTTTCAAGACATGTGCTTGACATTCCCCTTGATGCAGAGGGGATCCTGGTTTCCAGGCCGAACAGGTTTCTGGGGATAGTGGACATTGTCAACCCCCTAGGACCAAAAAGTGAAAAGGTACACATACATGATCCCGGAAGGCTTACGGATATACTCTATCCCGGAAACCATGTGCTTCTGAAAAAGGCTAAGGGGAAGAACAGGAAAACAGAATGGGACCTCATAGCTGGCAAAGCTGGAGATAACTTCGTTCTTACACATTCCGGATATCACAGACAGATCTCTATGTGGGTTCTGGAAAATAAAATAATACAGAGCCTAGCAAATACCGAGAAGATCCTGCCTGAGCAGGTTTTCGGGGAGAGCAGGCTGGATTATCTGCTTAAGGTGGCTGGTCACAGAACATGGGTTGAAGTTAAAGGATGCACTTTAGCTGAAAATGGCAGGGCGATGTTTCCAGACGCTCCCACGATACGCGGAAGAAGGCATGTTGAGGAACTTATAAAAGGAGTGCACTCAGGTGATAAAGCTATTATGCTGGTATTGGTTTTCCGGCAGGAGTCACAATGTTTCGGCGCACATGAGAAAATAGATCCGGATTTCGCTGCTGCTTTTGAGCATGCTCTCAAAGAAGGGGTACAGGTCCACCCTCTCGTGTTCACGTTCAGAGCGGATGGTGATCGAGGGCATGTACAATACTGCGGAAAGTTGCCTCTTTGTCAATGAACCTTAATAGGATCAGGCGGGCCCGCCGCGATTCGAACGCGAGTCAATGGGTATCTTCACCATGGGTTTCGAAGCCCATTAGGATATCCTGGCTACCCTACGAGCCCATTATGGAACATGTGATTACGATAAAATTCTTAAAGGTTTCCATCAGTGTGGGTTCAAAAAAGACCTGCTATCATTCTCAAGGCCATGATCCACAGCACCAGGCCAACCATTTTCCTCAAAGTCTCAGGCTGCAATTTGGTGTACATGAGATAAGAACCCACCTGTGCACCTAAAAAAGCTGCTATTGTAATATAGATCACAAGTTGCATATCCGGTTGCCACGAACTGAGGTGCGCGACAAATCCTGCAAACGAAGTGAACAGTACAATAAGTCCTGAAGTAGCAGCAGCTGTTTTAACAGCGTATCCCAGATAGATCAGCAATGGCATTACCAGCGAACCCCCTCCAATTCCCAGCAAACCACCGGCAAACCCTACTATAGATCCCCCGGTCAGGATAAGAGGAAAAGAACTTATGTTCTTTTGGCTCCCAGTTGCTGAAAAGATCTTTTTTTCAGGGGCTAACATCTGAGTTCCTATCAATATCATG
>JAHFZE010000205.1 GCA_020854785.1 Methanomethylovorans sp. | reverse complement strand
GGTGATCATTGTTGAGGATAATGGGCCTGGAATCGTGAAGGAACAAATACCAAAGGTCTTTGCAAAACTGCTTTATGGGTCACGGTTCCATGCTCTGAAACAAAGCAGAGGACAACAGGGTATAGGCATATCAGCATCTGTTCTATACTCTCAACTTACCTCAGGTCATCCCACCAGGATCATTTCAAAGATAGGACAGGGAAAACCTGCGCACTACTATGAGCTGATGATCAACACCAGTACCAATGAACCAGAGATACTGAAAGAAGAAATAATTGACTGGGACCGCCATCATGGAACCCGTATCGAGCTGGAAATGGAAGCCTCTTATGTGAAAGGCAGACGTCAATCGGTAACCGAATATCTCAGGGCAACTGCTATAGTAAACCCTCATGCACGCATAAAGGTCATAGAACCTGACAAAAATGAGATCCTCTTTGAAAGAGCGACCGATAAGATACCGATAGCTGCAAAGGAAATACTTCCTCACCCCCATGGAATAGAACTGGGAACACTCATGAAGATGCTCAGGTATACTGAAAGGCAAAAACTCACACCTTTCCTGCGCTATTCCTTTTCAAAGATAGGTCATCTTACTGCAGAAGAGATCTGCAAGGCTTCTGGCCTTGACGGAGAAATGGACCCTCACAAGATTAACAGGGACCAGGCAAAGAAATTACTGGACGCCTTCAGCAAGGTGAAGATCATGGCTCCACCTACGGACTGTCTTTCTCCCATTGGAGAGAACCTGATATATAAAGGCCTGGAAAAGGAGTTCAATGTGGACTTTATTGCAACTACCAGCAGGGCACCATCAGTATACTCAGGAAATCCCTTTTTGATAGAGGTGGGACTTGCCTACGGAGGGGATCTGCAAAAAGAAGACCGTGTGGATATCCTGCGCTTTGCCAACAGAGTGCCTTTACTGTACCAGCAAGGTGGATGTGTGACCACGCATGCCATAGAATCCATAAAATGGAAACAATACGGACTCAACCAGCCAGGCGGGGGGCTTCCCACCGGACCTGTTGCCATACTGATCCATGTTGCATCAACAAATGTGCCATTCACCTCAGAGTCAAAAGATGCTATAGCCGACATTCCTGAAATAAAATCTGAGATCGAGCTAGCGGTAAAGGAAGTCGGTCGTAAGCTGAACATGTACATGAACCGGCAGGAAACCCTTAAAAAGCGTAGAGAGAAAGAGATAATTATCACCAAGGTGCTGCCCAAGATGGCAAGGAAACTTGCAGAAACACTGGATAAGGATGTACCCGATATAAATCCTGTTGTTGCAAGGATCATGGGTAACTTGCTTGTGAGTAGAAAGATAAGCCGTAATTCCAATGACAATGCAAGGGTTTCCATACTTCTGCGGAACTTTTCAGGCAAAACTATGGATTGTATTGTGCATGAGATGGTTCCTTTCAGTATTAGAGAAACCATCCCGGAACCTAAGACCATATCCATGGGCAATGATTTTGATCATGTATGGAAGATGTCGCTTCCCGCTGGTGCTTCAAAGGCCATAAGTTATGTTGTGGACACACTATCTGATGCAGAAGCTGCAAAGTTCCCTGAAGTGATCGTGGAAGGTCTTGACGAAGAACTTGTAACCGGCGCAAAGGCCATCAAGGGATTGGTTTGAATGGCAAAGGAAATATCACAGCAGAAAAAGGAACATGATGAGCTTGCGAGAAACCGTCTTTACGGTCTTACAGATGCAATATACAAGCAGTTCCTGGATGGTGAAGTGCCATCCGTGAACCTGCCGACCAGAACCAAGAACAATATCGAGTACAACGATGATTCAGAGGTCTGGGTCTATGGTGACCGTGAAAGCGAACGCAGCGCAAAGACCGTAAAGGGAGCTTTTCAGTTGCTTAAATCTGTGCATACTGTCGACTTCCTGATCAAGAACCACCTCTCTCAAAACCGTGGCTCCACATTAAGAGAGTTATATTACATCTCCGAGAACTGGGATATTGCCAAGTTCCGGGAACAGCCTGAGAGCGACAGGCTCATAGAAGACCTGGAGATCATCACCGGATTGCAACGAGAATATTTCCACATGCGGCCTGAAGAGGATGGAGCTACTATGTTCGGACCCATTCGGATTCGGGAAGAGACTAAAAGAGGAGACAGAACGATCCATTGTCAGGAAGACATCGGAGAAAGTGGGTATCAAATACCTTTCAATGTAGAGAACATTGAGTTCCTTGACCATAACGCTGACTTCATAATAGCCGTCGAAACCGGTGGTATGTACGCACGGCTCATTGAGAACGGCTTCGATGAGAAATACAATGCTATACTTGTGCATCTCAAAGGCCAGCCTGCAAGGTCCACCAGGCGCATCATAAAACGTATGAACGAGGAGTTATCTCTGCCTGTGGTAGTGTTCACGGATGGCGACCCATGGTCATATCGTATTTTCGCATCGGTAGCATATGGAGCTATAAAAAGCGCACATCTTTCCGAACACATGGCAACACCAGGAGCTATGTTCATAGGAGTTCAACCCTCAGATATCGTGGAGTATGAACTATCCACCGATAAACTGACAGAAAAAGATGTCAATGCTCTGAGAAGCGAGCTCAGCGACCCTCGCTTTGCTACAGAATACTGGAAAGAGCAGATCAACCTGCAGCTTGAGATCAACAAAAAGGCCGAACAACAGGCCTTTGCCGGCAAAGGCCTGGATTTCGTGACCGATAGATATCTGCCGGAAAGGCTTACAGACCTCAAGGTCATTTAAATATAATATACCAGTTACAAGGAACATGTTACGATGAACGATACAGTTTCCCTTTATCTGAACAATGTGATAGGGACCCCTGCAGGATCATTTGAGTCACGCCTTGCAATTTCCCTATTGATATTATTCTCATCTATCGTAATTGCTGCAATAGTTGATTTCCTCTTCAAGAGGGTGTTCCTGTATTACGCATCCAGAACAAAATTGGATTTTGATGATCTTATTGCAGGTGCATTAAGGAAGCCACTGTATTTGACCGTCATTGTCATTGGTATGTTCTTCTCTTTGCATTATACTGACCTTACAACTACTTACATTGTAATACTGGATGGCATAGGCCTTACCTTATTGTGTGTGATATGGGTAATTGCTTTAATCAAGATCAATAAGATATTCTTTGAGAAGGTATTTCCACACCTGACACATAAAACAGATACCCAGATAGACGATGAGTTGCTCCCCCTCTTCAAAGGGATCATAAATATAGCACTTGTGTTCATTGGGACCTTAGCAGTACTTAATGTGATCTGGAACATCAATGTTACACCTCTGTTCGCATCTGCTGGAATAGCAGGTATTGCTGTGGCCTTTGCAGCACAGGATTCCATAGCACAGCTTTTTGGTGGTATCTCCATATACTTTGATCAGCCTTTCAAAAAGGGAGATAGGATCGAACTGGACAGTGGTGAGGTAGGTATTGTGCATGAAGTTGGGATAAGGAGTACAAGGATAATGAACCTGTACAATAACATGATAATCATACCCAACAAAATGATTGCCAATAGTAAGATCATCAACTACACTTCACCGCAATCGAACATGTTGGTGAAGATGACCATGGGGGTCGCCTATGGTTCTGATGTGGAGAAGGTAAGAAATGTTCTTTACGATATAATAAAGAGTAACGACCTCGTACTCAAATATCCTGAACCTTCCGTTAGGTTTAGCGAATATGGTGATTCAAGCCTCGATTTTGGTCTGTACATGTGGATAAAAAGCCCATCGGACAGGATAAAACTAATAGATATGGTCAACAGCCGGATCGCAGAAGAGTTTGAGAAAATGGGTATTGAAATACCTTTCCCAACACGCACTCTTTACATAAAGAATGAATAAAGGAACGTTCCAAATTAAAAAAGGGAACTTTTAGCCCTGTCGAAAAACGCATAACAATCTCAATTGTGGGCAGATGCAACCATAGAGTATTCTGTGGTTCGAACATATGTACATTTTTCTGCAGAACCAACTTTAAGACTTGATTAGAAGCGTGCCATTCCCTTAGTAGTTAACAGTATTTATATCAGATAAGTACAGAACATCGTGACATAATTTATTTATTAGGTTTTTATCATGGCTCACAACCAGAACCCCTATATTCAGCTCCTCAACCATATTCAGGATACTTTCCCAGATCTGAGCTTGAGTAATAGCATCAACCATTGTAGTTATTTCATCAGCTATTAAAAATTTAGTTTCTAGACCCAAAGCCCTTGCAAGAGCAAATCTTTGGAGCTCACCTCCTGAAAGCTCATTCGGCCACCTGTTAAGCCAATTCTTCTTTATTCCGAAAGAATCCAGAATATCCTGTGAAACAACATGACCCTCATTTAAGATAGCTTCCATTTTCCATTTTGGGTTTACAGCTTTTTCAGGGTGTTGGAAGATGAGCTGGACAGGATTATATATGCCTGATGGGATCTTATTCCCATCAAGACTTACAGTTCCACTATAATTATTTTCATAGCCTGACAGTATTTTACACAGGGTGGATTTGCCGCTTCCACTATCTCCGATGAGCCCTAACACCTCCCCACTGTACAAAGATATGTCTACATCCTTTAATATAAAATGATCCTTTTTGTATCCAAAACTCAGATTTTCACCCTTAAGATGCATTGTTGCACCTCACCAATCCTTCATTTATCTTTTTCAATTGAGGAGTGCCTTTTGAACAAAGTTCATTCCTTCTGGAACATCTTTCATAGAAGAAACACCCGTCAATTATCTCATCCTGCATTGGCTGATGGCCTTTTATTGCCTGGAATTTGTTTTGGGGAAGGGCATTCCAGAGAGCCCTTGTATATGGGTGCCTTAAATTCTCCCCGTCATTTTTAAAGTCTTCAATATTAGCTTCCTCTAAGATCGTACCGGCATAGAATATCGCGATTTTATCCGAGATCTTTAATGCCGCTTCTATATCATGAGTAATAAGTATCACTGCACATCCTTTATTTGCCATGTCTCTGAAGTGACTCATTGTTCCATTCAGATTTTTTTCATCCAGTCCTGGGGTCGGCTCGTCTGCAATTATGAGCTTTGAAGAATTCATTAAGGCAGTAGAAACCAAGACTCTTCTGGCCATGCCTCCTGATAATTCATGTGGGAACATTCTGTCAACATCTGGTTCTAGATCGTATTTCCGGAAAATCTTCCTCTGAAGCTTCTTCATTGACCCTTCATCTTTCTTTTCAACACTTCCAATCGCCTGGTCGGAGATCCTCATCAAAGGGTCAAGATAAGTTACAGATTGAGGAATAAGAGCTATTTCTTTACCCCTTAATTCCTCTTTTCTCTCCTGGGTCAATTCCAGGCCATTATATTCCATTTTGCCAAAAAGTTTTGCGTTTGAGGGTAAGATCCCTAATATAGCATGTGCCAGAAGACTTTTACCAGACCCGCTTGAGCCTACAACAGCTAAGATCTCTCCACTGTATGCTTCCATACTCAAATTGGATATCACTTTTAGTTCAGTCTGTCTAAGTCCAGAAACATATTGAGAGAAAGAAAGTGAAAGATCTTTGATCTTTAATAGAGCTTCTCCCTCCTTCTTTTTTTCAATATTCATTTCAGCATTATTTATCATACTTCATCCCTTCCAATTTAATATCTGTACCCTCTGATAATTAGGAAATGATCTCTACAAATGTGCCTCATAAGTTAATCTATTCTTGAGCCTTTTTCGGATTCATCAGCTTGTCTAGATTTTCCCCGATCATATCAAATGAAAGAACTACAATCAATAGTGATAATCCTGGGAAGAATGCAAGCCACCAGTGTCCTGCTGATAAATACCTCATAGACTCTGATAAAATAATACCGATCGCTGGCTCGTGGGGTGAAAGTCCAAATCCCAGGAAAGTGACCGATGCTTCGTGT
>JAHFZE010000024.1 GCA_020854785.1 Methanomethylovorans sp. | reverse complement strand
TGAAACTGTTCCTCTGGGAGGTATTCTGTTGTCTTCAAGTATGGACTGGGCAAGCCAGAAGCTGAGGGTCGGCTGTCCTTGCTCATCACCAAGAACAGTGTTATACATCTTTGTGTACCCGATAGTCCCATTATCGTCAACATCTCCGGTATTGTATACCTGTTTACCGCTGCCGTCCTTTACGCTTACAGCCAGCCACATCTGCCTGATCTCGGAAACTCCTGTGGGTATCTTGTGTCCGGCTCCGGAATTAGTAATTGCTATGCTCAGACTTACATTATCGCCCCTCTGGCCTATCTGAGGGGCATCAACGGATAGGGTTGCGGTCTTTTCAAGCCGCTCCACAGCCATTTTCCTAGATCTCTCTTCTCCAAGGATTTCGGTTATAAATGCATTGCCGCCTACTATTGCATGGGTGGATATGTGTTCTCTTTTTTGGGCACCGGATCCTGCTCTGCCGGGATTTGCCTCGAATTTGGTTATACCCGAGGTCATATGACAGTCCTGGCACACAACCCCTTCTTCTGCATAGGGTCCTTCCTTCCACACAGTGTACGTATCATCGACAACCAGACCGTTAAGGGGATGTGTCACATCATGACACATGCCGCAGTACTCTGATCTCGTGTACAATTCCAGATACTCTGACTCATGATATGCGGCCTTCGAATCATCAAAGGGTCCCCATTTGATATTCCCCGGGCTGACAACAAAAGGTGCATTTCCTGTGCCGTTGCTGCCGGATATGACATGGCAGAAATCACAATGTACCCCCTCTCTTGCAATGGTACTGAGATCTGACCCGTCTATTGGCGGTATCTCACCTGATAAAACCCCTATGGGGGTATGGCACCGGGAACAGAATTCATCCACTATGCCCTGTGTATCACTGCTTGCAGCCAGAACCTCCTTCTGATAGAAAGGGTCCTCATAAGCGTTGTAATGCATGGTGCCTTTCCACTGATCATGGGTAATGGCATGACATTGTGCACATTTCTTACTATCAGTGAACATATCAGAGGACAGTTCACCATGTGCAGTGGGCGTGGCTGCAAACACATTGCACGTTATTGTGAATAGTGAGATGATCACTAATATTGTCAGATATATGGCTCTCAAGGCTCTAATGTGGCGTACCCCCTCAACAATATGTGGACAATGTGGTATAATAAGCGTGATTTGTCAGTGTATCCCGATGGAAGGTCATCTGCGAGATGACCTTCCGGGAAGGTTCATTTGAGCAATTTCAACGCATCCCTGCATGCTGCAACGGCAGGTGCACCGGAAGTGATGGATATCACATCCATTGTTTCCATTATCTCTTCCTTGGTCGCACCATTCTCCAATGCGCTCTTCATCTGGGATATAACACATTTTTCGCATTGTTTGGACGCTACTACGGCAAGTGCCATAAGTATCTTGACTTTAGCAGGTAGCGCTCCATCTTGCAATAATCTGCGATTACACCTGTTGTATTTCGTCAGGAACTCAGGTTCCAGCTCACCGAGAGTTTCCAGTATCTGGGGGGTAAATCCCAGTTTCTCTGACATAGATCGTATAAGTTCTTTATCCTCTAACATATCGCTGTGTCGGGTCATTTTCTCTCCTCCTGCTTAGTTCGATCAATCGAACCCATCTTCTATTATCTGATTGATACAATAGTTGCATACAAGTCTTGGCAGACTGTTCGGCAACCTCTTAAGGTCAGGTGGTACTCCTACGGTCACCGGGAGTTCCAGTTCCTTTGTATGGTCCAAACATAGACCCTTGCCGCAAGTGACGCAGATACATACTGCGTTGGAATCCTTTCCATTTTCCATGCAATCATAGCATTTCATCATCATATCACCTAGTAGTTCTCCTTAAGGGCTTTATGGCAGGGTATACAGAGCACTTTTTTCCAGCGGTTTATGTCATCAAGTTTACATTCAACTCCCATACCGCACCTGAGCTTGATGCTGTATTCTCCTTCCCATATAGGTGTCTCTTCCCGGATGAGATGGTCCTTGCAAACCCCTCTTCCACATATTATGCAAGCGGCAACAGTGTCCGCTTCTTTTCCAGTTTTAGCACATTCGTAGCATTTCATGAGTATCCCTTTTTTCTTCTTTTTTGTTCAAGACAAAAGCGTACTAATCCATACTGTTGTTAGGATCATCATATTGTTTCCCCAGAAAAGTGGTTCTCCCCATCTCACCCCCTGGTGAATTGAACAATATTCTTTATGTCAATTGATATATCTGTGTTGGTTAATCTCCAGGAGAACATCTATTCAATTATCTTTACCTGCATTACTATTGACTCTCTGATGCAGAAAAAGCAGAAGTGGGTACATTTGAAAAAGGGTTATTGATGATGCCAGATGATATGCCTCTCCTGTGAATGTATTATCTGTAAGTACAAAGCCTGTGACTAAACCAACAAAGATATAAATAGGTACAGTTACCTGATTAGCAACACTCTATCAGAGGAGGATTGAAATGACATTCGGAATTGAATTCGTACCAAGCGACCCGGTCCTTAAGATCGCACACTATGCTAAGCTCGCTGAAGAGCAGGGATTTGACAACGTATGGATCACAGACCACTACAACAACCGTGATGTGTACTCTACTCTTACCGTGCTGGCAATGAACACCAACAGTATAAAACTTGGTACGGGTGTCACCAACCCTTACACAAGGAACATAGCAGTAACTGCATCAAGCATAGCCTCTATAAATGAGATCTCAGGTGGACGTGCTATCCTCGGCCTTGGCCCAGGGGACAAAGCAACATTCGATGCAATGGGTATCGCATGGGACAAACCTCTGACAACTACAAAAGAAAGCATTCAGGCACTGCGCTCTTTCTTCGAAGGCAAGAAAGTGACCATGGACGGTGAAGCTGTTAAGTTCAGCGGTGCAAAGATGGCCTTCAAGGCAGGCAATGTGCCTATCTATATGGGTGCACAGGGCCCTAAGATGCTGGAACTTGCCGGAGAGGTTGCTGACGGAGTATTGATCAATGCTTCTCACCCACGGGACTTCGAAGAGGCGGTTAAGCAGATCTCAGCGGGTGCAAAGAAGGCTGGCCGCGATCCTAAAGATGTGGATGTTGCAGCTTATGCATGTTTCTCCATTGACAAAGATGCAGCAAAAGCAGTGAACGCTGCAAAGGTAGTTGTTGCTTTCATAGTTGCCGGTTCCCCTGACATGGTCCTTGAGCGTCACGGCATTGACGTAGCCTCAAAGGCAGCTATCGGCGGAGCAATTGCAAAAGGCGACTTCGGTTCCCTGATGGGCGGTATGGTCACCAAAGAGATGATGGATGCGTTCTCTATTAGCGGTACACCTGACGACTGTAAGGCAAGGATCAATGAACTCCTGGACATAGGCGTTACACAGATCGTTGCAGGCTCTCCGATAGGTCCTGACAAGGAGAAAGCAATAAAGCTCATTGGTAAGGAAATAATCGGATAATTGGGAGGATCTGGAGGATGGTTCATCCAAAGATCTTAGAGGTCATTGAATATGACGTCTGCACTGCTTGTGGGGCATGCGCATCTGCTTGCCCTGCCGGTGCCATTGTTATTAACAAGCGCGCAGAAGTACGCGATCCCGACAACCTTGAGTTGTATGAGAAAGGTGCAACTCTTAATGTATGTGAAGGCTGTTTCACGTGTGGAAGGGTCTGTCCTGTGATAGATGGATATTACGATGACGAATTTGCCAACGTGAAGTCCTTCTTTGGTGCAAAGAGCGCTATTGTCGGCCAGGATGGAGGTGTGACTTCCCATATACTAAAAGAGCTGCTCAGAAAAGGAGAGATCGACTGCGTTGTTGGTATTTCCAGGAATGAGAAATGGGAAACAGAACTAGTCCTCATGACAAAACCCGAGGATGTGGATAAGACCACAGGTACCAAATATACTTATGATTCGGTCCTGCAGGCACTTAAGGAGCCATTCGAGAAATATGATCGCATAGCCGTTGTAGGTGTTCCCTGCCAGGCTCACGGAGCTCGTCTGATCTCTGAGAACGTTAATGATAAGATAGTTCTTATAGTGGGTCTCCTGTGCATGGAAAGCTTCTATCATGACACAATGGCCGAAAAGGTCATTCCTGAGGTAATGAAGCTGAACGTCGAAGACGTTGTGAAGATGGATTTCGGAAAAGGTAAGTTCTGGAACTATACTAAGGATGGTCAGGAGCACAGTGTCAAGATCGCTGAGGTAGCACATCTTGCAAGATATCCATGTCATAGCTGCTGTGATTATACTTCCGTGTTCGCAGACATATCCGTAGGATCGGTAGGAACTCCGGATGGCTGGAACTGTGTGCTTATACGCACAGATGAAGGGCAGAGGTACTTCGATAAGGTGAAGGATACGCTGGAGATCATGGAGAATCCCGCACCTCCAGGATTGGATCTTGTGAAGAAACTTGCAAAAATGAAACACGATAACAATTCGGGCCACTATCTTGAAGTCTGTGGGAAATTCTCATTCGACGAATGTGGCATACGTTAACGGTTGTCATTTATGCAC
>JAHFZE010000260.1 GCA_020854785.1 Methanomethylovorans sp. | reverse complement strand
TGGGAAGTACCGATCTTATTGATCAATGCACCATTAACAGCAATAGAATCAGCGCCCACTATCACAAGGTCCACATCTTTCATCACCAGCCTCACAGCTGAGTCCACGATGAGCGTAGTAGGAATACCTGCATCGTTCAGTTCTTTTATAGTTATAAAACCCTGTCTGCGGGGTCTGGATTCGGTGGCAACCACGGATATCTTCTTGCCCTGTTTAAAAGCCGCCTTGATGACAGCTAAAGCTGCATGGGAATTGCAGTGGGTCATTATGACATCTCCGTCACGGATACGCCTGGCACCTACCCTGCCGATCTTATCTAGGGCTTCATTGGCATTTTTGATGAAACTCTCGGAATTGGCAGCTATCTCAGCAATGGCTTCACTTACATTGCGGGAAGAATGCTTTTTTGTGAGGGCCACAGCATTGGGAAGGGATACAGCTGTGGGTCTGGTCTCCACAAGTATCCTTGCAGCCTCATTGATGCTTTTCTCAAATTCTTCAGTGGACAGTGAACTGAGCGTCCTTGCATGATCCCTAAGGGCTGCTGAAGCTGCAACTGCTATCCTGCCCGCTCCCCGGATCTCCATGGTGCGGATCTTTTCTGCGGTATCCATCAAGTCGTACATAATAAAGAGGTTGTGGTTAATGAATTTATAACTATTGGAAATTATGGTCTGTGGGGATCTTCATGGTACGACCTCAACTGGGAACAGATGCAATAACAGAATGCTCAGGGTTCAAGAGGATGGATAGATTTTCATTCTCTGTGAACTCAGTGATCCAAACAAAATGTGCATGTTTTCTACAAAACGAATGTTTGATAAACTTATAAGACATATTGTATACTGTGGGGAAATAATAGAGTCCATTAGCTTACTGCATTTTGTTGTTACCTCTGTCGGGAAACATTGTAAGCTTGAATGGCACTGTTATGGACCCACCCGGGAATAAATGGATTTAGACCCCAAAAACAAAGAGAGCGATGGGTCGTGCGTGAATGTTGCAGGTGCTGAACACTTTATAGTGGGTTGTGTTGGCACTAAGTGGGGATCACATAACACGACCCATCCTCTACCTTTCAAGGGCTGATCTAAAAATTGATTTATCGTTTCTCATTACCTCCATATCTAGTTTTTGACACACCTTGAGGAGAATGATCCATAAAGCTTAGTAGTGTCGATAATGATAAGCTCGATACAAGCCGGATCATTGCTTTCTTTGGTCTTTCGACCTTTCATTCAATATCGATGTCATAGATGTTTAAAAGTGAGATAACCTCAGGGACTGAGAATTTCGTTCTTTTCAGAAAATTATGATTTGGATCGATATTGTAGTTCTTTGCATTCTTGAACGAGGCGAAGCTAAGGTTAGTATTTTGAAAGATACTATTTTTAAGATCAGACCCTTCAAAATTCGCATTTTTAAGGTTAGTATTAACAAAATCGCAGTCATATATCTGGCAGTTAATGAATTCCGTGTTTTCCAGATTCATGTCAGAAAAAACAGAATAGGAAAGAAAAGAGTCTTTAAACCAGATACTGAGCATGAATTCGTTGCTTTTCGAAAAATCTAATCCAAGAATTTTACATTCCCTTAATAGGACATCCTTGAACTTTGTGCCATTCAGATCCACATTTGATAAGTTGCAATTCTCAAAATTGCAATCAATGAACTTTGAATTTTTGAAGGAGGCACCTGTAAGGTCAATACCCTTGAATATTTCCGCTTCGTACTCTTGCCCTTGATATTTCATGATCCAGAGGAAGAACTACAAGTTAATAAAACTTTTTTGTACAAAGAAATGTTTTATTTCAATAAGATTTTTACAACACTATGAATAACACAGTGTTTACCCACGGCCTCATTCCCAGTCTTTCCAAAGTTCACCGTCTTCCAGCAAGTGGCTTCTGAGACTTTTAGAAACCCTTGAAAGGTCTATCAAGTCTATTGTATATGGAAAGTTTATTTCCTCTATTTTTTCCATGGAATCAATTAACTTTTTCCTATTACATTGGGAGCGGGGAAGTACCCCTATGGCAATTTCCGTTGAACTGTGAGAATATCCCCTTTTATCAAGGTCAATAAGTATTATCCTGACATTCTCCCCGGTAAATGTTTCCAGCAAGATATCCTTAACCTGCTGGAGCTTTTCTTCGTAAAGATAGAATGTTCTGGACATGAGGATCGACTAAGTAGTAACAAGGCTCACACATTGTTTAAACCATTGGGCCCGCTGGAAACAATACAATGCTACAAAAACAGTAAGTACAAATTGATCGTAAACAACTATTGTATAAAAAAGAGAAGATGAAGCATGCAGGACAGAAGTCCAATAGGTGATGATTCGGTTCTCATGAGGTGGATGAGAACGGAGATGAATAAGCTGAACGATGGCATCGTATCCGAAAGAAAAAGCCTCGCTCAGCTTCTGCTGGAAGAAAAGCCCACCGCAAGAACAAAAACAGGCAAAGATCACTTTTATGACACGGCAACGCTCAGGAACCTCAGCGAAAAGCTATCGAAAAACCTGCACGATAAACTGAAACTGCCCATCCTGTTCTTCTTCGACAACCAAGTTCCAGACAGTTGCTACCTCAATGATACATACGCTTTGGAAGCCTTACAGACCCTCGGAGAGGTCAGCCGCCTGCGTACCATGCAGCAGGGCAGAACATGGGTTGGCAGGTCCATTGCATACTCGATCATGAAAAAATATCCGACTGTGGTGCAGATAGTGATGGGGTGACATGGAATGAAATACCTGTTACTGTGACACTATACCAATAGATTACTAATGCCTCCGTAATATAAGATACTACCAACAAGATTTTCTGGAGAGGTAATAATTGTCATATTATGACAATTCCAGACTTCCAATCAATAATGCTCCCGCTCTTAGAATATTTAAACGATGAAAAAGAGCATAGTC
>JAHFZE010000307.1 GCA_020854785.1 Methanomethylovorans sp. | reverse complement strand
TACACCTTATGGCTTTTCTTAAGGGTCTCTACAGCCTTCAATGTAAGAAGTTCCGGGGATCCCGGTCCAAGTCCAACTCCAATCAGCATTTATATGATTCTCCTCTTAATTCGTTTTGTCTGTTCCTCCGACAATGATGTACACCGGATTCTCAGGCTTGAACATGGTCTCACTCACAAGATCGACCCCATGGGATACCATTACGTGGAGTACCTCACGGAATATGCCAAGTTCTTTCATCCTCTGTATAACCCTTACTACGGTCTCTATACGCACAGCGTCCACGACTATACTACGGGCATTCTTTGTTGCAAGAGCATCCAGTACTTCCAGAATGTTCTTAGATCCGCCTACAAAAGCACAATCTACTTTTTCCGCTTGTGCAATGACCTCAGAGGATTCACCGAAAACCAGATTCACGTTCGGTATCTTAAAGGCTTCGAAATTTTTCTCTGCTACCTCAATAGCTTCCTTCCTTGCATCTATAGCAGTGATGTAAAGGTCCTTAACAAGTGAACTTGCTTCAATTGATACAGCACCTGTGCCACATCCCACGTCAAAGAAGCTATCGCCGCTCCTTAATCTCATCTTCGACAGAGCGATAGCGATTATTTCTGGTTTTGTTGGGCCGCCGCTTACACGTAAAAGATCGATCATGTTCCACCTAATTTAAGTAAACTGGAGTTCTGGAGTTAAGTAGATATAACTTGTTCCTCATAAAACTTGTGCGAAATCTTCGTTAACACAAAAGCTTTCCATGTTAAAAGGTTGTTGGATATGACTGATAAAAGTACTAAAAAGTTACTGGTACTGGGGACTGCTTCTGATGTAGGCAAAAGCATAATGGTCACAGGCCTTTGTAAGATCCTTTCAGAGAAATACAGAGTAGCTCCTTTCAAGGCACAGAACATGAGCCTCAATTCCTGGATCACTAAGGACGGCAAGGAGATAGGCATAGCACAGGCCGTCCAGGCCAAAGCGGCAGGAGTTGATCCTACCGCAGATATGAATCCGGTGCTTCTTAAACCTAAAGGTGACAGGACATCACAGGTTATCATTCTTGGTGAACCCTATGCTGATAAATCCGCCGGCAATTACTATGATTCCATCTCGGAGACAATGGAAGTTGTAAAAGGTGCTCTTGACCGGCTTGGCGAGAAATACGAGCTCATTGTCATGGAAGGGGCCGGAGGAGCTGCGGAAATTAATCTTTATGACCGGGACATCGTGAATGTGGGCACAGCAAGGCTTACGCAGGCCCCCATCATCCTGGTGGGCAACATCGAATCAGGGGGTGTGTTCGCAAGCCTATATGGCACAGTTGCACTGTTGCCCGAGGACATACGCGGCAACATAAAGGGTTTCGTTATCAATAAGTTCAGAGGAGATCCTGCCATCCTGGAGCCAGGGTTAAGGCAACTGGAGGAGATGACAGGTATTCCTGTGTTGGGCGTATTGCCCTATTACAAGCTCAATATCCCATCAGAGGACTCCATGGCTATCTATTCTAAAAGCAGGAATACTTCATCGGAATGCCTGAACGATGTGGACATTGCAGTGATAAGATTACCACGCATATCCAATTTTACCGATTTCGAGCCCCTGGAGCGTCTAGCAAAAGTGAGGTATGTGGAACTGCATGAAGATCTTGGCACTCCGGATTGTATAATCATTCCGGGAACCAAGAACACTATCAGTGACCTGTTGGACCTCAAGGCAAGCGGTATGGATAAGCAGATCCGGAACATGTATGGCAAGGTTCCCATTTTAGGGATATGCGGCGGTTACCAGATGCTTGGCAAGACCCTGCATGACTCCGGCATAGAGAATGGCCTGGAGGCGGATTATGAGGGTCTGGGGTTGCTTGAGGTGGAGACGGCCTTCGGTGAATATAAGAAGACCACTACCCAGGTGAAAAAGACAGTAGTTGCCGGGGGACCTATATTCCGTCATATCAAGGATGAAGAAGTGTGGGGATACGAGATCCACATGGGTAAGACAGTGACCCCAAGGACTGCGTTCGGTGATGACGGCAGCATCGATGAGAGCGGCACCGTCATAGGCACATACCTGCATGGCCTGTTCGAGAACAGCAACATAAGGACTGCCCTGATGATCTATCTGGCAGAAAAGAAGGGTGTAGAGTTCCATCCAGAAGTGGCTACCACCGAAGAAGAAGCATATCAGGAACTTGCTGATATCGTGCGCAGCTGTCTGGACATGGGCAAGATCTATGCGATGATAGAGGAAAGCTGATCTTAAAATTAAAGTAGAAAGCCTTATTCTACCGGACAAGGAGTAAGGCCTTCTGCAAAGCAGGATGAGTGCGGAACCACGATATTCAGATCAAAGACCTCTAATCTATTATTGAAAGTGTATTTGACGATACTGTTTTTTCCAATGGATCTGGCATACTTGAAAGCAATATATGTCTTTTCTAAAGTATCTCCGATCCCAACAGAAATAGTATTTGTATTACCTATTTTCTCCAAGTAATTGGACAGGTCTATCAGATCAACTGCATCG
>JAHFZE010000165.1 GCA_020854785.1 Methanomethylovorans sp. | reverse complement strand
TCATCCGGTGCCCAGCGTATACACGTTCATGATATGCTTAAGAAAAGGATCGAGTCCCAAGGATTGGATCCCGAGGGCTTCGATTTCTATCTGAAGGCTTTCAGATATGGAATGCCTCCCCATGCTGGATGGGGTGTTGGATGTGAACGTCTTGTAATGACAATGCTGGGCGTTGAGAACATACGTGATGTAGTACTGTTCCCCAGGGACAGGCGAAGATTATCCCCATGAGGTGAGTGAGAACATGCAGGAAAGGAACGCTAATTCTGCAAATGCAGGTAAACAAGCTGCCGGAGAGGCTGCTGCCTGGCTGGTCGATGATGGAAGTGTGATCGGTCTTGGTACCGGCTCTACCACAGCTTATGCTATAAAGGCTATAGGCAGAAGGATAGATGAAGGTCTGAACGTGCTGGCTGTCGTCACATCGTACCAGTCTGAAATGCTGGCCATTGAAGCAGGCATTCCCCTTACAACACTGGCCGAGCATCCCAAGCTAGATATAGCCATCGATGGAGCTGATCAGGTAGATGCAGGTCTTAATGTTATCAAGGGAGGAGGAGCTGCACACACAAGGGAAAAGGTTGTTGCATTCTCCTCTGAACAATTCGTAGTCGTGGTAGATGAATCGAAAATGAAGGAAAAGCTTGACCACTTCGTACCAATTGAAGTGCTGCCCTATGCAAAGGAACTGGTCATGAGATGTGTACGCGAGCTGGGAGGAAAGCCACAACTGCGCCTTGCATCCAGAAAGGATGGACCAGTGATCACTGATAACGGGAATTTTGTTATAGATGCATCTTTTGGCATTATCGAGAACGTGGAAGCTCTCGCCATTTCCTTATCAATGTGTCCCGGAGTGGTTGAACACGGCATTTTCACCGATGTGACAGATATGGTGCTCGTCGGCAATAAGGATGGATCTGTAACAACGTTTGATACCCTTGGATAAAGGGTATCATTTATTTACGTCAAGAGGGCAGGCACACATTTCTATAAGAGCTTCTTCTCCTGTGTGCGATCCACGGGCTATAAGCACATCACCGGTCTGGACCTGTGTGTTCTTTTTAGGACTGTACAGCCATTTTTCGCCCCTTTTTATGGCCATAACATAGACCCCTGTCTCAGTCTCAAGTTTGAGTTGCCCGAATGTTTTTCCCACTATGGGAGAGCAGCTTTCCACAGTAAGACGTGTTATAACCTCATCGGATTGACGTACAGCTATAGTTACAATAGGATGTAGTTCGATGTCTCTGAGCACAATGTCAGCTATAGCATATGCCGCATCGGAGATAGATTCAGAGGCATGCGCAAGGTGTAAAAGCCCACGTAGCTGATTGACATCGGAAACATGCTTTGCGGTTTCAAGAACCCAATGCTGCAGTTCATGCTTCATGCAATCCATCTTATATTCGATTGCCTTGACCTCTTCGGCGATATCCTCATTATTGAAGAGCAATGCCGAATATGCAAGACCCACTGACATTTCAGCCATATCCTTCATATCCACAATGATGTCTACTGCTTTTTCAAGATCCTGCAACATTTTTTCATGTTTCACTTCTTTAGGTATGTACTTCTCATTGGTCACAAGTTCTGCAAAGATGGGAACGCCCTCATCGTGTCCCCTTGCAAATAACACATCATCGGCTCTGATCCTTGTTTCATGATTTGGATTGTAGACCCAGTCATTCTGCCTGCGGATGGCTATCACCCACATGCCCGTTTCGGTATCTAGTTCAATGTCTCCCAGAGTATGACCTGCAACTTTGGATTCCGGATTGACCGTGGCTCTGACTATGGTCTCGGCAGCTTCTCTTAAAGCAAGTTTCAGCTCCATCGGTATGCCCATTTCCATGAGCACTATCTTTGCAATATCCCCGGCAGCATCCGCGATCCCTTCCGAGGCCTGGGCAACCTGCAGGACACCCGCCATCTCTTCGGCCTCTTCCACACGCCTTGTACTTAACATGCCAGTGATCTTCATGTGATAATAAAGAGTATCCATCTTGTCTTCAAGACGCACTACCTCTTCAGCAATGTCCTCATTGTCATAGATCATTGCAGAATATGCCAGGTCCACCATCAGTTCCGAGGTGTCTTTCATCTCAATGAGCATATCCTTCAGGTTTCTTGGGGTATATCGTATCTCTTTCGGACTCATAATGTTCTATCAGCTCTGATCTATTTTCATATTAGAATATAGCTTTCCGGTCTATTAATATTATAGCATGCCGAGCATGTGCAAAGTGACAAATATACCAGCAACACCCACCAGATCTCCCAGAGTTGCAATGATAGGTATAACTGTATCATCAGGATCCAGTCCGAACCTGTGTGACATAAAAGCTATCAACACGGTCGTAAAGAACACAACTGTAAGCTCAATGCTTCCTGCGATCATACATATTTTGAAAAGCACGAACATACTAATTCCCATCCCAAGTATGTGTCCTGTGATCCATACAATGAAACTTAACACCGCGCACGCTGTGAGACCTACTATCAGGGCTGCCAGCACACTGTTCCTTACGACAGGGTTCTTTGTTATATGCCCACCAAGACCCATGTGCAGGGCAGAGGATATCCTGGCACCCAGCATACTGCCGGTGTCTCCTCCTATCTTGATAAGCGAAGGAATGAGCAAGAGGATAATGGGCATGGAAACAAGCTGGTCAAGTCGGTAATTCAGGAGCTGGCCAGTGATAAGCCCGACAAGGGATGTAGCCACCAGGATAGGGAACCCTCGTCCTACGATACCTCTTATCGTGTAATAGGTCATAGAAGAAGCACCACCTTCGCAGACAGGAAAAGCATTAACATGGAAACGATGTCTCCAATGGTCGCAATGGCCGGAGTGACCACATTATCCGGATCGAAACCGAACCTGAACATTCCAAGAGACAGGAAAACCGCTACGACTGCCAGTATAAGTCCTGAAGATACACCTGCCATCACAGCTATGAACATGAGCGTCAGTGCACCGGCACTCTCAAGACCAAATGCAATGGTCACGAAATGCCCCAGCAGCCCGAGAATGGCTGAAATGATAAAACTCAGCAACAATGAACCCCCGATATTGTTGGTAAGTTCGGGGTTGTTCTCTATCTTGGTGATAAGACCCATGTGTATGGCACTGCCAAGACGTGAACCCAGAGTACAGGAAATATTGCCGCGCATACCAAGCACTGCAGGTGCTATGACTATGAGCCCGGGAATGAGTTGAAGTTCTTCAGTCATACCGGATAGAATGATGCCTGCTATCACTCCTCCCATGGTCGCTATGATCTCAAAAGGTAACGCTTCACGTACTATCGAGGATATGCTGGCATAGTCACCAATGTATTCTTCGACTATCTCGATCTCATCCTCTTCTTCAGGATGGGCACGTTGAAGCATAGTACCTATTATTTGCATCTTTATATTAAAACACTGTTCTACGGCAGATATTTACAACCCATCAAAAAAGGCTATATACCCCTAGTTACATTTAGGGTACCGCACAACACTACTCATTTAGAAAATAAGGGCCCGTGGTCTAGCCGGTCATGACATCGCCTTTACACGGCGGGGATCCTGAGTTCGAATCTCAGCGGGCCCACTTGAAATATCTCATTTTTCTGATGCTGATTTTAGTAATGTACTAAGTATTCTTTTGTCATCATTGAGGTATTGAGCGAAGCGAAATACCTCGATCCGCGCTCCCGAAGCGTCATCGGGGTTGCGGATTTCAGCGGGCCCACTTAAGGATTCTGGTTCTCTTGATGCTTTTTTTGCGAAATTTTGTTTTGCTTTTTCATAAATTAAAAAAGTGAATATCCCTCTCGTACCTATTTGTGTAAAAGTCACATATCTGGCTCTAGTTTGCGAATTCTGCTTTTATAAGACTCTTGATTTCGAAAACCGTTGCAATGATCGACTCCCCGGTTATGTCTTATGCTTCATTAAATGGATAAAAATCATTCTATATCTCAAAGACCCATGTAATTTTCATGTTACTGTTTTCATACTCATCCCAATGATCTGCGGATACTACCCATTTTGATTAGTATTGAGCGCGTGAGTTGCAGCAGATCTTCATCCATGATGCAACCAGTATCTGTTGCACACAGAAGATGAGGATGTACCATTTCCAGCAACATCCGGTATGAAGGTTCACATTGGGTTTCGATATCGAATATGTCTCTTAATATATCAACCTCCTGCCGAATAGACCTGTGGAATGTGGCCGAAATGAACCTTGATGCTGTATTTATGTCAAGATACTCAAATGCGAACCTAAGGTCTGCTTGTAGGGATGGGAAATATTTAGTAAGCAGCCGCTCACAGACTTCTTCACCCAATTTATCTCTGACTTCCACTATGCCTGAACCAGTGCCAATGATCTCAGGTGGTATACCAATCGAATAAAGTGCACCCGTGAATTTTATTGCTCTAGGCAAATTTATGTTTTCCCGTGGTATGCTCGCTTCCAACTCTGATCCAATATCCCGACTACATAGACAAGACACACATGTGACATCAGGTATTTCTCTCGCATAGCCTGTACTGCCTTCACGCATCAAACGGTCACGCTGCTGGGGCAAAAAATCGGCAATATTGTTTATAGTTGATGATAAATGCTGTATTGCTCTGTTATATCTTGCACCCAATATACCTACGATGTTGATGATCTCTGCTTTTTCCTCATCAGATAATCTATCCGGAAACTTGGACATTTCTTTTTTTGCATACTTTACAAACTCTTCAGCATTTCCTTTTTCATGATCGAACCTCAGTGCTGATTGCAATGTGATCGTGTCAATGCCCCGATATTCATTGAAAAAATTATCTTTGTTCTCAAAGGTCATATGCCCTCTAAAAGGTAGACAACCTGCCCCAAAGATAATACCGATCTGTGTGTCAATGCTTTCTTCTAATTCATGAAGCTCACTTATTGCGTATTTGCATGAAAGCGTACTTGCAATATGTCCAAAGGTCAGTGCTGAATCAGATTTTCCCAGAAATACCCTGTACCTTTCAGGTGTTTCTTTCAATTGTTCCTGATAGGCATTGATGGTTTTGCTGATGATGTCCTTTGCATTCAGCAGCTTAGGCACCTCCTCGATAAGTGGTATTATGCGAGGAGGTGTCATCTCAAACTTGAACTCCTTTTTTGCAAGTTCATTCACATCTATCATGTGCTGCTGTGATTCTATGATCTGCTGAACGGAACTGGTCATTGGATGAACTAATTCGTTTATTGCCTGAATACCCAACCTTTTATGAGAAATATAGTTCGCTTCCGCAGCAGCCATCATGACCATCAGTTGTCTGAAAAGGTTTTCATGGACTGCGCTTGGCACTCTGGGAGTGATGAATATATCTTTACCAGGAATTAGGTCTGTTTCCTCTATGAACTTTGATACGATCTGGGCACTCTGATGGTATGGCGTAGTTTTACCCTCGTAATCCGGCATATACTCGTCACAGCCGTATCTTATGGCGGCCTCGATAGATTCTTTTGTTTCTTCCTGGGTTGACATGTACCTAGATATTGAGTCAGGATGTTGTGTACACATCACTTTTGGATAATTGATTTTGACCGGCAATTGAGACACCTACTTCTATATATGAGAAATTATGATAAATTATTAAAACTTGGCGATTGACTAAGGATCGCATTTTCAGGATATCAAAGCCAACTGTGTACCCGGTCAAAACATTATAATGAAGATAAAAATTTGGACTTTGCAGAAAGTAACTTTATATTTTACTTTTAGTAAATACTTAAAAATAGTAAATATATGCATATTACTTTTCACTGACCAAAAAGGATGATTTTGTTTTGTCAAATTAATACTTAAAATTTTTTATATCTAGACAACATTGAAAGGATAAATTCGTATGGGATCCAGAATAAAAAAAG
>JAHFZE010000295.1 GCA_020854785.1 Methanomethylovorans sp. | reverse complement strand
TTTTTGTAAGAAAGGTGACACAATGAGAAAAACGGCACTAAGTCTGATAATAGTGGTTTTAACAATATCTTTCATTGCCTGTTCTGGTTGTGTAGAACTTACTAAGCAGCTGCTTGAAAAAAACAGCACCTATGAAGATGAGGGAGCATGGGCTGATGGAGTAAACAGTGCTCTAAATATTACTGAACGTCCGGTGGATGTGATAAGCGGAGTTTCTGTGATCTTGACCTTTGATGATGGATATAGATCAGACTACACGGTTGTCTATCCTGAGCTGAAAGCGCGTAATATGCGTTCAACTCATTATATTATTGCCTCCTCGGTAGGCGCAAGCTCAGCATACATGTCATGGGCGGAAATAAAAGCAATGCATGCTGATGGTTTTGACATGCAGTGCCATTCAGATACCCATCCGTTCCTCACAACGAGGTCATCCGACCAGATCATTAAGGAAATGATGGCGGTAAACACGGCATTTGTAGCTCAGGGTATACCAGCACCCAGACACACCGCATATCCATACGGTGATCACAATGAAGATGTGATATCCATCGTTTCACAATATCGTGATTCAGGACGTGTTTTATCATGGAAGAACGATACCGACTATCATACCTATCCCATAGGATCACTTAAAAAACCCTATGAACTGCCCAGTTATCCGACAGACTTGCATGACACCATTACCCAAATAGACGATGCTATAGCCGGAAATTACACTTTGATCCTCTGTTTCCATGCAGTAACTGATATTCCTGGCCAGTACAATATGCCAATATCCGAGTTCGTTTCAATACTCGATCACATTGAATCGAACAACATACCCACCCAGACAATATCAGAATACTACAAAAGCAATCTAGTGATCCCAAATGTAGCACCGGTAGCAAGCATTGATACGATCGTTCCAAACCCTGCATCTGTGGGCGATCTCATATACTTGAAAGGAAACGGGACTGATGAAGGTGGAGCAATAAAAGCTTACCGCTGGACATTAGATGGGACTGAAATAAGCACAAAAGCAAGTTTCATTACTTCAACTTCAGATCTTGCTCCTGGAACACACGCTATTACTTTCAGCGTCCTGGACAATAAGGGAGCATGGTCTGACAAAGAAACCCGGACCCTGACCATCAATGAAGCTGAACCTCCTGTGCAAGTACCCAGTGGAACTTCTGTGATCTTAACGTTTGATGACGCAAGAAGAACAGAATATTCTATTGTCTATCCGCTGCTGAAAGAACGTAATATCCGGTCAACTCATTACATTGTTGCTTCCTCGGTAGGCATAGGCCCAGCATACATGTCATGGGATGAAATAAAAGCAATGTATGCTGATGGTTTTGATATGCAGTGTCATTCAAACACCCATCCGTCCCTCACAACAATGTCATCAGATCAGATCATTCAGGAAATGGTGGCCTTAAACACGGCATTTGTAGCTCAGGATATGCCAGCACCCAGACACACTGCATATCCATACGGTGATCACAATCAAACTGTGATATCCATCGTTTCACAATATCGTGATTCTGGTCGTGTTGTAACATGGAATGATTATTCCCGATCTGTAAGATCACTTCAAAAACCCTATGAACTGCCCTGTTACCCAACAGAAAGGCATAATACCATCGTCGAGATCGAAAAGGCAATAGCCGGGAATTACACTTTGATCGTCGGTTTCAATCAAGTAATTGAAAACCCCGGCCAATATGATGTATCAATATCTGAGTTCGTTTCAATACTCAATTATATCGGATCGAACAACGTACCCACTCAGACAATATCGGAATACTACGACAAGACTTTTAGAACATGATACTGATCAGGGTATTCCTGTATTTTTCCATCTTTGGCCTCTAAGATCTTTTTAATACAATTTTAACTTCTATGGTAAAAGCCTCCTTCCCCGCCAACCGTAAGAACAGAAAGGAATGCCATATTCAATGACTATTTTTACAAAGAAGAGTAGGTTATTTGCAGGATGGAAACTTTTATTGTCGTAACAATAATTGTGTGACCAATAACATTTAATGTTTATTGAAGTAGATCGAGGGTTATTCCACCAGTTACCATAGTCACGAAGGATAAGCAAAAGCCCTTCAAGATACACTGCTCATGCCTGGTGCATATTTTCATGGAACGTGCCGCCTGCGGCGGTGTGTTGTTTTGGTACAAAACACATTTTCTTCCCGAGGCCCATCACAAAGACCATTGCTCTTCTTTAAGATGTAACATGTATATTTTACATGAAATGTAATTTACATACTATGTTATTTATTTGTCTAAAGAGTTGTAGCATAATGAAATCCTATAGCGGCTATGAGATAGACATACTTGCACTTAATGAAAATATAAGCAAAGTGTTGCTGATGGAGTATAATGGCATAACCTTGGAAAAAAGGAGGGGAGATCAGTAGTTCAGGCACTGAAAGAGAAAGCCGAATATCCCTACTGCCTGAAAACGGTGCTTTGATCCCAGCTATTGCTTTTGATAGCTGCTGTTATAATATCGATCTTATGTTCCTTTCTTTTCATCATTATTGAACTCATAAATGGCCTCATAGCTTGCGATCGATCACACTTCTGTGACCAATTTCAATTACGAAGATAATTAATTTGTCACCGTCAATGCTCATGATCACACGATATTCTCCTATCCGCACTGAATACAAAGGTGACTTTGGAGATCCTTTGAGTATCTTCACATGAGCCTTTGGGTCGTCCTGTATCTCCCTGATAGCAGTGACTATTCTTTTTGCCACATCGATCGGAAGTTTCTGCAGGTCTCTTCTTGCTCCAAGGGAATACAGGATGGAGTACATCAACGAAGCCCCAGTTCAGCTTCTATCTCTTCCTGGGTGTAGTATTTTCCATTCTTCAGGTCTTTAAGGGCCTCTTCTATCCTCTCAAGAGTTGGATCACTTAAAGGCTCCTCATCATATGCCATGTTCAGCAGACGGGCTATGACATCATTATATGATTCCCTTGGGTGGAGTTTCAAATTATCAAGGCTGCTTTTCAGCTTTGGATCGACTTTTATCGTAGTCGCATGCATATA
>JAHFZE010000155.1 GCA_020854785.1 Methanomethylovorans sp. | reverse complement strand
GGCTGAGGTTGGTTCATCGAAAAGCATGACCTTTGGGTGCATGGCCAGAGCCCGTGCTATTGCAACACGCTGTTTCTGTCCGCCGGAAAGAGCAGCAGGATACACATGTGCCTTATCTTCCAGTCCAACCTTGCGCAATATTTCCAGTGCCCTTTTTCCTGCTTCGTCCTTAGGAAGTTTTCTTACTTTGATCAGAGCAAGCGATACGTTCTCAAGGGTTGTTTTATGTGGGAACAGATTGAAATGCTGGAATACCATTCCAGCTTCCTCCCTTATCCTATTGATATCAGTATGCGGATCCGTTATTTTATTTCCATCGATCCATATATCTCCTGATGTAGGCTGTTCCAGGAGATTTATACACCGAAGGAAAGTGCTTTTTCCAGACCCTGAAGGGCCTATCACGCAGACCACTTCACTTTCCTTCACCTTGACCGATATTCCTTTGAGGACATGAAGATCTCCAAAGCTTTTGTATAGGTCCTTAACTTCTATCACTGACACCCAGCCTCCTTTCAGAATATGCAACAAGCCTGGAGATCGCAATGGTCATCACCAGGTACATCAGTGCTACAGCGATGTACACTGGGAAAGATGCAAAGGTCCTTGAAATGTAAAGCTGTCCGTTCTTCAGCAGTTCATGCACCCCGATAACAGCGAGCAGAGATGAATCTTTCAGAAGAGCTATAAATTCATTCCCAAGAGGTGGAATTATCCTTCTGAAGGCTTGGGGGAGGATGATCTCTTTCATTGCCATTCTTTCTGTCATACCTAAAGAGCGTGCAGCTTCCATCTGGCCTTTGTCTATGGACTGAACACCTGCACGCACGATCTCTGCAATGTAGGCACCGCTGTTTATACTGCACACAATGACACCAGCAAGAATGGGATCTATCGAGAGAGGTCTGCCCGTTACATTTGAGAAAAGACCAGGGATTCCATAGTAAAAAAGCAGGATCTGTACCAGCAGCGGTGTTCCTCTTATAAAGTCTACATAAACAATGGAAGGGTAACGGAAGATCTTTTTGCGGGATAATTTCCCAAGTCCTGATATTGTTCCAAGTATGAGGCCAAAGAACACACCTAGGCTTGTGACCTCGATGGTAACCATAGATCCCAGTAGTAGATCAGGGAACACTTTGATTATGTGACCTATATATACATCCAGGAGTGACAACTTGACTACCTCGAAACGGATAGGAGAATATTGGAAAAACTGTTTTTATAGCCAATACATGGGCGAAATATAAACATGGCGATAAGGTCACTCTTGTGGGAAGTGAACTACATCAGACCAAAAATTATTGCATGCAACATTTGTTGCATGCCACTAAGAATTTTAGAAGTATTTTGCCATTATCTGATCGTAGGTTCCATCTTCCTTGACGTTTGCAAGACCCTGGTTCAGCATAGTAAGGAGCTCAGTGTTCCCGCTCTTTACAGCAAACCCATATGAATCACTCGTTATTTCATCATCCACGATCTTTATGACACCCGGATTCTGGCTCATAAAAGCCTGGGTCACTGGCAGGTCATTTATGGTAAAGTCTGCACGTCCGTTCTGGATGTTCAGAATTATATCGTTCACATGTGCAAGATATATAATATTCCCGATCCTGCCTTCAGCTTTCAGCTTCTCTGCTTCATGAGAGCCGGTAGAACCCTGTTGCACTGCAGCAACCTTTCCTTGGAGATCATCAACACTTTTTATTTCTTCATTGCCAGCAGCAACTGCAAGGGCCAGTCCTGCATTGATATAAGGTTCAGTAAAGTCCACAGCCTTTTCACGTTCTTCTGTTATGGTCATGCCTGAAGCGATCATATCGATCTGGCCGGACTGGAGAGCCGGGATCAGCGCATCGAATTCAAGGTCTTTCCATTGAACCTTGAATCCCTGGTCAGCAGCTATGGCGTTGATGAGGTCAACATCAAAACCGACTATATTTTTGCTATTGTTTTCTTCAGCATACTCGAATGGAGGGAAATAAGGCTCTGTACCAATGATGTATGTTCTCTCGGTTCCGACAGCTTCAGCATTCTTGTCTGTGCATCCTGAGATCGTTACAAGGGTTGCAACCAGCAGTCCCAATAATAGGAAATTCAGCATTTTTTTCAAAATAGATCACCTAGCCTTTTTAGAATATAGTTAGCATAAAAGGCATCCATTAATAAGGCTTTCGTTTTTCTTATGATTGAAATTTTTGTAATGAAGATAACTGCCTTTCTTTAATAGATTTTCTGATCAGAGTAATTATTGTTCTCATCCATGCATCATCAAAACTAGAGGAATTGGATCAAAGGGAAAGGTTTATGCTTTTTTATCCATAATGTTGCTTGTTATAAAAGACAAAAGGAGTGTTCTATAAATGCAAGAGTTCACATTTGAAGAAGTTGCACGTTACAATGGGAAAAACGGTGAAAAGGCCTATGTAGTGTACAAAGACAAAGTCTATGATGTTACTGAAAGTGATTTCTGGTCAGATGGAGAGCACATGGGACTGCATGAATCTGGGAATGATCTGACCAATGAGCTTGAAGCTGAAGCTCCGCATGAAACCTCTGCTTTGGATGCATATCCTGTTGTGGGTACAATAAAAAAATAGATCTAATATCTTTTGCAGCGTCAGAGATCTCATCTATTATTATATGGTTTACGCTGTTAACTAGTAGAAATCTATATATAAACACTTGATGGATATAACGTCATTCTTATAGGGGGACCTATATGCTGGAGATACAGAACCTTACCGTAGAAATAGGAGGCCGTAGGATACTTAATGGTATCAATCTAAAGGTTGAGGACGGCTTTAAAAATGTGCTTTTTGGACCGAACGGTGCGGGCAAATCAGCCTTGCTGATGACCCT
>JAHFZE010000280.1 GCA_020854785.1 Methanomethylovorans sp. | reverse complement strand
GTGTAGTAGTAATAAATTATATTCAGAAGGTGATCACATCAGACCTATCATTCAGGTAGCCCTTGACCTGGTTGAAACAGACCGTGCCGTACAGATCGCAAAAGAAGCTATCGAAGGTGGTGTTGACTGGATAGAGGTCGGTACTCCTCTGATCAAGAGCGAGGGAATGGAAGCGGTGCGAGCACTAAAAAAAGCATTTTCTGGTAAAACGATCCTTGCAGATATGAAAGTGGCTGATACGGGTGCAATTGAAGTGGAAATGGCTTCAAAGGCAGGTGCAGATGTGGTAATGGTCCTGGCAGGAGCCGATGATTCCACCATCATTGAATCTGTGAAGGCTGCAAAAAAGTATGGTGTCAAGATAATGGCAGACCTGATATCTGTGGAAGATCCCACATCAAGGGCCAGAGAACTTGAAAAAATGGGTGTGGACTATCTCAATGTACATTCAGGTATTGACCAGCAGATGGTAGGCAGGGATCCTTTGGACATTATATCTGAGATCGTAAAGGAGGTCTCTATTCCCGTTGCAGCCGCAGGTGGTCTTGATGCGGCTGGTTGTGCCAGGGCAGTGCAGGCAGGCGCAAGCATTGTCATTGTAGGTGGCAACATCATCCGGTCTGCAGATGTGCATGCTTCTGCCAGAAAGATAAGGGAAAGTGTAGATTCTCCTTCCGTGGTACAAGTTCCAAAGCTTTCCCAGGATTCTGAGATCCGTAAGTTGTTACTGGAAGTTTCCACGCCCAACATCTCAGATGCCATGCACCGTAAAGGTGTCATGAAAGATATCCGTTCCATGCTAAAAGGTAAAAAAATGGTGGGTACTGCTATAACTGTACAGACCTTCGGTGGTGACTGGGCAAAGCCTGTTGAGGCCATAGACATGGCAAAAGAAGGCGATGTCATTGTTATCTACAATGGCAGGAGAGATATAGCTCCCTGGGGTGGTCTGGCTACTCTCAGTTGTCTGAACAAGGGTATTGCCGGGGTAGTTATAGATGGGGCTGTAAGGGATATCGATGATATCAGCACCATGAGCCTGCCGGTGTTTGCAAGCAGCTATGTGCCCAATGCCGGTGAACCTAAAGGTTTCGGTGAGATCAATGCCGAGATCACCTGCGGGTCACAGACCGTCAAGCCGGGAGATTACATTGTAGGCGATGACAATGGTGTTGTTGTGATACCTAAGGAAAACGCCTATGAGATCGCAAGAAGGGCTAAGGAAGTCGAAAAGACCGAAAAACGTCTTTTTGAGGAGATCAAAAGGGGTGCAACCCTTTCAGAAGTGATGCAGCTTAAAAAATGGGAGAAACACTGATATGATAGAACTCCTCAAAGTCCTTGTGTGCCTGCCTTTCCTTGCATATTCCTGTTACTCCGATATCAAGACCCGCCGTGTTTCCAATAAGGTGTGGCCGATCATGCTGGGTGCAGCTTCACCTCTTATATTATATGAGATGATCACTTTCGGCTTACCGTATATTTTCCGGACTGTAATTTCTTTTGTGGTGATATTCTTTTTTGTGTACATCCTCTTCATGCTGCATGCTTTCGGGGGAGCAGATGCCAAAGTGCTCATGGTCATATCTATCATTCTTCCTGTTTTCCCTGAATTGTCACTGAATGCTGTACAACTTCCTTTGTGGGGAGTTCCCCTGCTGGATCTGTTCACATTCAGTGTTTTTGGTAATTCGGTGCTGCTTACCATTATAGTACCTTTTGGTCTGTTACTATACAACCTGATGACCGTTACTCCAAAAGAGCTTATAAAAAAGCCTTTATATGCACTTATAGGCTACAGACAGCAGATAGGCAACCTGCAGGAGGGTCATTTCCGGCTGATAGAACGATATGAGGAAACACTCACTGGTGTAGTCCCAAGATTTACACGCACAGGTACTCCCATTGACCGTGATATGATCCAGAAGCTGCAAGAACTGCACAGAAAAGGCTCGATCGGAGAACATGTATGGATCACTCCGGGTCTTCCTTTTATGATACCTATAACTGCAGGGTTCTTAGCTGCTGTTGTTTTAGGTGATCTCATATTTTATCTGTCCTTTAATTACCTGGTGCCTCTGGTCTGACCGGCATTGTTTAGTAACCGGCTTCACATATCTTTCTGTGGAGGTATATCAATGGGAGAAAATGACACTGAGCAGGAAAAGCAAGATAAGGATAAAGAAGAGGTCGCAAAGATCAGGCCTATCCACCCGGGTGACAGACGGGGGCACGGGAAACGTCATCTCCTGGATACATGCGAGTGAGATCCTCTAATTTTAAACAGTTTACTTTTTATAGGTCAGGATCTCTGACCAGACCTCTTGTATGTATTTTTCAGATATCCCTGTTCCCAGCTGTTCTTTTGTCAGCCTGATGAATTCTTCCCTTAGGCCGATTATGCACTGAATCACTTTTTCTTTCTCATCGTCTTCGTTTCCATTATCTGCGGTTACAACTGCCTGTGTAGTTGCGTCAATGCTATCATTTGAAGTACCGTTCAGATGATCCCTTATCTCTTTGAGGAATATATCTCCGTATCTCTGGAGTTTGTATTCTCCCACACCAGTGATCTCCAGCAGTTCTTTTTCGTTTATGGGCATCTGGGTTGCCATCTGTTTCAGGCTCGTATCTGCAAACACGATATAAGGTGGAACTCCCTCTTTATTTGCTATCTTTTTGCGTAGTTCCTTTAACCGTGAGAATAGCTCATTATCAATTCTATTGACAGTTCCAATTTTTTTCTTTGCTATATATTCGGTCTCTATCTCTTTCACTCTCGCAAGATTGCTTGGAAGAGTATTTGCTGCGGACTTTTTCAGTTGATCGGTCGCTGTTTGCTTACCAGAGGTAAGAAGTGGATCGCTGCTTGATGCTAATTGCATTATCTCTACAGTTCTTTTCCCTGCAATGACCTGTTCACTACCTTTGTCGAGTTTGAGCAGGGGATATCTGGAACCTTCGAGTGCCAGTATTCCCTGAAGGACAAGTTCTCTTGCGATATCTGCCCATCTGTCCTTTGGAAGATAGGTGCCCATCCCATAACTGCTAAGCCTATGATGTCCTTTTTCAGTGATCTTTTTGCTATTTGATCCTGTAAGTATTTCCGTTACATGTGTGATACCATACCTTTGGCCCACTTCTTTCACACATTTGATAAGCAGCTTTGCTTCTTCGGTGGCATCAGTTATTTTCACAGGCTGCAAGCATACATCACATCCCCCGCAGTTCTCCTCTTGCAGTTCTTCGCCAAAGTAACGCAGCAGCATTCTCCTTCTGCATACTGTGCTCTGACAATAGTCCATTACCTCTTTGAGCTTTGATCTGGCCGCCTCGCGCTCTTCACTCTTTGCTATCTGGTCGATGAAATAATCTATCTTGTACTTGTCTCCACGGCTGAAAAAAAGAATACATTCGCATTCAAGGCCGTCCCTGCCACCTCTTCCGGTTTCCTGGTAATAACTTTCAAGATTGCGCGGAAGGTCATAGTGTATCACAAAGCGTACGTTGGGCTTGTCTATCCCCATGCCAAAAGCAATGGTAGCAACGATGACCTCCACATCGTCCTTTATGAAAATATCCTGGTTCCTGCTCCTTGCAGCATCGGAAAGCCCTGCATGATATGGCAGGGCATTGAATCCGCTTTTACGCAATTTTCCGGTTAGTTCATCTACGGTCTTGCGGCTCTGGCAATATATTATCCCGCTTTTGTCTTTTCTGTCCCGCAGGAATTCTACGATCTGTTCATAGGTATCTTTCTTTGGCCTGACCTGATAAAGCAGGTTCTTACGGTTGAAGCTGGCTACGTATGTATTACAGCCTTCAATGTGTAGCTGGGATATTGTGTCCTTCCGCACTCTGGGAGTCGCTGTCGCTGTAAGTGCTATGACAGGGGTGTGCGGATACTTCCGTTTGAGGATACTGAGTTTCCTGTACTCTGGTCTGAAATCATGTCCCCACTCCGATATGCAATGGCTTTCATCTATGGCGAACAGGTTGACCTTTATTCTGTCAAGCAGCGACAATGTACTGGACAAGGTAAGCCTTTCAGGGGCAACGTACAGCAGTTTGATAAGGTTCTTTTCAAGTTCCTGCTTTATCTGATTGCTTTCCTTATAACTCAACGTACTGTTCAGGTATGCTGCTTCAACACCATTGGCCCGGAGTGTGTCCACCTGGTCCTTCATTAGGGAAATGAGTGGTGATACTACTACAGTGACACCGTTCATCAGAAGTGCAGGTAACTGGTAACAGAGAGATTTTCCTCCTCCTGTGGGCATCAGCACAAAAACATCTTTTCCCTTCAGGACATCTTTTATAATATCTTCCTGCAGGGGTCTGAACGTATCGTATCCGAAGTACTTGCTTAATGTCCGGTGCATCGCTCTACAGTTAAACAATGACTGTATATAACTATAGGTGGTGAGGATCAATTTTGCGGATACGGCCTTTATCTCGCTGAAAAAAGGCAACCAAAGATACATAGTACTATCCCAAATACTATTTATGTCCGGCAATTTCTCCTAGTTTTAACTTTTATGGCCATTTATTAGATCTCTGGCGAGGACCCAGGTAGAATAGTAGCAGATTCCAGGTTATTGTTGTAATATGCATAACAATAGCATAACAAAAATATATTTCAAAGTGTTTTAAATTTTACAAATGTTTATCTAATACTTCATCCATATATATTATTATAGGTGAGGTAATCCGGACAACTTAACTTTGTCTATATTTTGGGAGTTGGGTACATATGCAAATCAGATCAAGTAGATTCATCTATTCTCTAATTATATTGCTTGCTTTGATAATGACCGCTGGGATCGGCTCAGCTGATGAGGTCAATCTGGAGTTAGTTAGTCACTTTGGCGGAGAAATTGGCGATGTTGCCATAAATGGTAATTATGCTTATATCGGACAGGGACAGGACCTTGTCATACTAGATGTAACTGATGCTGCTAATCCAATAG
>JAHFZE010000249.1 GCA_020854785.1 Methanomethylovorans sp. | reverse complement strand
GTCCGGAGGGAAGAAAAAACCGTATGGTTCCAGGGCCTTATTGAGCTTTTCCTGAACTATCCCCGGTTCCACTACCACCTGAAGATTATCAAAATCCATTTCCACTATCCTGGTCATGCCAGACATATCAAGGACAATTCCACCTTCCAGGGGAACACAGCCCCCCGCCAGACCTGTGCCTGCTCCTCTGGTCGTCACTGGAATATTATGCTCATACGCGATCCTGACAATATCTGAAACCTGAACAGTGGTCAGTGGTTTAATGACAACTTCTGGCATGCCCCTGATCTGGGAGGCATCAGAGGAATAACAATATAGCTCACAGGTAGCAACAGATAGATTGTCTTTACCCACGGTCTTTCGCATTTTTTCTATTAGGTCAACATTGAGCATAGCGTTGATTTTAGTGAAGAGGTCATTATTTAAAGGTGGCGGTGAGATCACAGAAGTCTATAGCAAACATTTACATCTAACTATGCAGTATCCTACAAACAATGACACGATATTTTGAGGTATACCAGAGGGACGGTGCAGCAAGAAAGGGCAGGCTGCTCCTTTCCAGAACTATTGAGACCCCATGCGTCCTGAAAACCGAGAATCTGAAAGATAACACAGGACCGATCGTGGATGCTGGCTCCCTGTGGGAAATAGGAAATGTGGAAAAAGCTGAACAGAGACTACAACAGCTTAGAAGCGATATCGGGGACAATAGGCTGATCATATTACCTCATATGTGTCTTGCACCTGACGCTCCTGACTGCATACCGGAATCTCTGGAAATGCTTGCATCGAATAGTGGAGCTACCGGAAGGGTATACCGTAAAGGAAGAGCTCAAAAAGCTGCTGATCTTTACATACTTGAAGGAGCAGCTGTCTTCGAGAACAACGCAGGAGCATTACTGGAAAAAGTGCTTGACCTGAAAGACAATATACCAGATGATACAGCATTGTATCTCCCTGGCATCTGCCTTCCAGAGAACCTTGCAATGCTTGTTTATATTGGAACTGATGTGCTGGACACCACTAAGGCCACTGTCGAAGCATATAAGGACATGTATCTTACCCATGCGGGCAGTTTCCGCCTGGCATCACTTTCTGAACTACCTTGTAGATGCTCTGCCTGTGCATCTACCACTGCAGCTGAACTGAAAAATATGGACAAAGCTTCCAGAGCAAAACTGCTCGAGCAGCATAATATAAATGCAATAGAGTCTGAGCTTTCCCTGGTAAGAGAAAACATTTCTTCAGGCAATCTTCGGAATTATGTGGATGGACAATGCCGTACGAGACCCTGGCTTACTGCGCTCTTGAGACTGCTTGATAGAGAATATCGATATCTGGAAAGGGGAACTCCTATCACACGCAGTGTGGAGATGCTTGCTAATTCAGGAGATTCTCTCACAAGACCGGAGGTTATCAGGTTTGCACACAGGATACGAGAAAGATATACCCCTCCTGAACTGGATGTACTGCTGCTCTTACCATGCTCAGCAAAGAAACCCTATTCAATGTCACAATCCCACCAGAAGTTCAGTCTGGCTCTGGGTAAGTATCGCAAATATGTGCATGAAGTAATAATTACATCACCTCTCGGAATAGTTCCCAGGGAACTTGAACTAACATATCCGGCAGCTCATTATGATGTTGCTGTAACAGGTCATTGGGATGCTGAAGAGAAGAAGTGGGTTTCAGGATGTCTTGAAGACTATCTTTCAAAGCACAGATACACTGCAATAGTGGCACATGTAGATGGAGCTTACCGACAGATATGCGAGATGGTAGCCGATAAGCTTGGCCTTGAGATACACTTTACAAACACTGGCAGTGTTACTTCTCATGAGTCTCTCAGGAGCTTGAGTAAAAAAATGGAAAGCCTGTGCACAGGAAGGACTATCAATGAAACAAAAAGGAAAGCTGCTATGTTGCGGGCCATTGCGGACTACCAGTTCGGAAAGGGAGCAGGAGAAATATTAGTTCCAGACAATTCAGAAATAAAAGGTCCTTTTCCCAGATATCAATCATTTTATGAAAAAACCCAGCTTGCAACCCTTATACCCCAGTATGGAACGCTGGCAGTTACTATAGAAGGAGCGGAAATGATGATCCCACGCAATTCCTACATTGTCCGGATAGACGATTTCATACCTAGAGGTTCTATCCTCGCCCCGGGGATCCTGGAAGCTGACCCTGCTATTCGCGAAGGTGACGAGGTGTTTATGGTAGGCGAAAAGGCAATTGGTGTTGGCCGGGCACGTATGAATGGCAAGGAGATGAGCATGTCGACAAGAGGCCAGGCAATGGACCTGCGTCACGTGAAACCTAAGTGAAATGATCTTGGTATTATGACTATAAGGATCAGGAATTTCAGAACTGATGACTTTGAAGATGTGCTGTGCATAGAATCAGAGTCATTCGCAGAACACAACCCTTTTGCTTACATGCACTTCTATGAAATGCATGGGGATATGTTCCTGGTGGCTGAATACCTAGACTTTATAGTCGGTTTCATAATGGGATACAGGTTTAACGAAAACGAGGGGAGGGTGTTCTCTCTTGCTGTGAGAGAGGAGTTCCAAGGAAGAGGAATAGGATCGATGCTTCTGGAATCGTTGTTCAAAGTGTTCTATTCGAACCTTTTGAAATATGCAACTCTGGAAGTTAGGGCGAGTAACATAAAGGCCAGAAAACTTTATCACAAGATGGGGTTCATTCCCTGCTGGATAGAAAAAGAATACTATTCAGATGGAGAAGACGGAATAATAATGAAGTTGAAACTATCTTCATATAGGTTCCATAACCTGGAGCTCTTTGCAGAAAAAATTGAGAGCATATCCATTAAGGATATAGAAGGGTTTGATAAATGATATTTTTCTAAGTGATCCGGGTCTCAAAAGTTTTCCTGCATTATACTATGCTGCAGACGCGTAGCAAGTTCTTTCATTCTTTCGCATGTTCTGCCAAAGCCTGAGAACTCATCCTTGGACATTACGGATGCAAGACTGTTACCCAATACAAAGATGGCGAGTTTATGCTCAGCCTTGCTTCTATGCACATGCACCGGACTTATTGCCAGAGAGTCATATGCAGAAAACTCATTTGTAAAACCTTTTTCTTCCAGACAACTTTTCATTTGTGCCATTAAAGTGTGCAGCTGAATCAATTCGTCTTTGTGCATACCAACCAACATATCCTTTTTTTGTTCGTACATTGTGCTATTGTGCACTGATGAAATTAATGTACGAACATAAATCGATTGATTTCAATAAAAGGTTATTGTCGGAAATATGTGTCCTTTAATTTGATATATAAAACTAATTAAAAATGATTTATATTATATTTAATAAAAACAAAAAATGGAGAGAAAATCAGTTAAAAAAATTACGTATTGACCATTCAGACCTAAAGGTCTCTAACGGTCAATATTTTTACGGAAGCTGGCCTTTTAGTGATGCTTCCGATCTTGGCGCCCACAAGGTTTTCAATACCTTTGTTCTCAGCAATGTCAAGGATCCTCTGAGTTATAACACCATCAAAGACAACACTTTTGACATCCCCATTGTAGTTCTTAAGGTTATTGACAAGGTCACGCACAGCAGTTTCACCAATCACATTGTTGCCTGCATCCAGGAAACGTGCACCAAAAGTACCCATGAGTTCGTCAGCATGGGACTTGAACTTTCTGGAAGCTGGTGAAAGCTTGGCAGCCGGCTCCACAACCTCTACTGCTTCATCTGAAGGTACCTTGACCTCCGCAGGTTCCTGAGCGAGTTCACGTTGCTTGATCGGGCGCTTTTTCAATTTAGCTGGGGCAGCAACTCTCGGGATCTCAACAGGCCTTCTTTCTTTGGGCTTTGGCAACCTCTGTACAACTGGAGCCTTCAGGGAATCGGAATCCTTCAAAGAATATTTATCCATTACCTGCTCTACTGGTATCTTTTGCCTTAGAGCCCTAACTATTTCCTTCTGTACAAGGTCCTCAACGCTCTTACCGTCGGGAGCCCGGGCAATGTAATCAATATTAGCCACCTGGAGAAGCTCCTTTATGATCAGTTCTCCTCCACGGTCACCATCTGTAAAGGCCGTTACAGTTTCCTTTTTCTTTGTTAGTTCTGCAACTTCAGGAGGTACGTTGGTACCACCTACGCAAATAGTGTTCTTGATACCATACCTCAACAGGTTCAGCACATCTGCACGGCCCTCAACTACTACTATAGCATCTGAATCAAAAACGGCAGGACCACAAGGGATCTTGTTCTTTCCAAAATACTGCATTTCTTCTACGCGAACGGATTGACGAACCTCTTCGGCTATTTCCTGAGATTCCGGCACGTTGGTATCGAACATGTCAGTGAGAATGAACTTAGCACGTTCTATGATCTGCTTCCTCTTTGTAGCCCTCACATCTTCAATATTTGTTATTTCGATCTTGGCACTACATGGTCCGACCCTGTCAATGGTCTCCAGGGATGCAGCCAGAATAGAGGTTTCCACCTTATCCAAGCTGGAAGGCACCAGAATAGTACCTTTTGATTTACCGCCTTTTGCACTGACAAGGACTTCTATCCTTCCGATACGCCCCGTTTTCTGAAGGTCCCGCAGGTCCAGGTCTGATCCCAGCAGGCCTTCCGTCTGCCCGAAGACCGCACCCACGATATCCGGGCGTTCAATAATACCATCTGCGCTGATCTTTGAATGAATGATATACTTGGTAGT
>JAHFZE010000019.1 GCA_020854785.1 Methanomethylovorans sp. | reverse complement strand
TATTTCAAAGGCATTCGGGCTGCCTGCAGTTTCTCCAAAGGCTCCTGATATGGACCTTGAACTTCCTTCACGTCCTCCTGTATTGTGTCCCGGTTGCTCACACAGGGCTGCTTTCCATGTTATGAAGAAGGTCTTTGGGAAAGACGGAATTTATCCAAGCGATATTGGCTGTTACACCCTTGGAGTACAGTCAGGCGCTGTAGACACTACACTATGTATGGGCGCAAGCATAACCGTATCTTCAGGGATATATCATGCAGGAGAGGAACATCCCATATGCTGTTCCATCGGTGATTCCACTTTCTTCCACACAGGAATGAACGGCTTGCTCAATGCAGTATATAATAAGGCGGATATCACAGTAACTATTATGGACAATAGGATCACTGCCATGACCGGCCATCAGCCAAATCCCGGAATGGGCAGGACAGCTGTAGGTGAATCCACAGTAGCGGTTTCTATATCGGATATATGCCGTGCTCTAGGAGCGGAATTCGTGGAAGAGGCTAATCCCTATGATCTGGCATCCGCTGAGGATGTGTTCAGACGTGCCAGGGATCACAAAGGTACCTCTGTTGTCATAACAAGGCAGCCATGTGTGATCGATCTGAGACGATCAGGGGTCAGAAAACCAGCATTCTCAGTGGATCAGGAAAAATGCACAGGTTGCAAGGCCTGCGTTAGGTTTGGCTGTCCTGCAACAGAGTTTGATAGTGAGCTTAAGCGTGCGAGGATCAATGACATGTGTACAGGATGCGGTGTATGTGCCCAGATATGTAAGTTTGGAGCAATATTGGAGGTGAAGAGATGAGTTCAGCAGGGATCTCTCTCTTTGATCTGGTAATAGCAGGCGTTGGGGGGCAGGGTACAATCCTTGCTTCAGATATAATAGGAAAGGCTGCCGTAAAAGAAGGTCTTTCAGTAATGGCTGCCGAGACCCATGGTATGGCCCAGAGGGGTGGTTCTGTTGTAAATCACTTAAGGATCGGCTGTGAGTTAGGCTCTCTGATTCCTCTGAAAAGTGCAGACGCTTTGCTTGCCTTGGAGCCAAGCGAGGCCTTAAGATATATTGAGTACTTGTCGGATGATGGAGTAGTCCTTGTCAATACTGAGCCTGTATTACCTGTCACTGTAACTTCGGGTCTTTCATCATATCCTGATGTGGCGAAGATCATTGATCGCCTAGAGCAGAGATTTAAGGTAAAGGCTTTCAATGCTGTGCAGCTTGCTAAAAAGGCAGGTCATGTGCAATCCATGAACACTGTGATGATAGGGGCAGTGTCCAGGTATTTGCCGCTATCTGAAGATGTAGTGCTGGATTGTGTCAAAGCATCAGTGCCAAAGAGGACAGTGGATATCAACATCAAGGCATTTGAGCTGGGCCGACTTCAGGCATGATGTTCTTATTCATTTTCCATATTCAATCTATCTATTTGATGTATCTGATCCAACTGTTGCCTGGAAAGAACAAGTGAACGATGATACAGTTGGATCAGATAATAAATTGTTGGACCTTATTTAGTGGAAGATCGAGGAAGCTATTGTTCCTATTTATCTTTCAGATACTTTTCTTGTGCAAAGGTTTTATATATGTATTTATCTATCTAAGCGCAACGATAGAGATGGGTATGTAAGGTTCGCCTTGCATATCGCAATGAAACTAACTACGTGTGAAAAAGTCGGATTTAACATGTGATGTTCGGGGCCTCTTCAAGAATGCCCTCCTGCTTGCGGAAACGTCTGCAGGGACATAAGGTGTTCAAATCTTTCTGGAGATGACCACTGTAGGGATGCCTGCTATGATTCTACCGGTATAGGCAGTATACTGCTTTTTACGGTTGTACAGCAGCGGCAGTATAGCCGTCGATTACACGATAAATATGTGTTTTCTGATCCCAGTGGCACTTGGACTTTTTGCATGACCCATGCTATCAGCAAGAAAGTTGAACGGCCAAATCTAAAAAATATAGATCGGGAGAATTACAATGGCAAAAGGACACAGACCAAGGCGAGGATCACTCGCGTTCAGTCCCCGCAAAAGAGCACAAAGCCCCATACCACGTTACAGGTCATGGCCGGTATCAGAAACTGGAATAAAACTTCAGGATTTCGCTGGTTACAAGGTCGGTATGACCCATGTAGTGACCATCGATGATACCAAGAACAGCCTTACAGAAGGTCTTGAGATCACCGTGCCTGTAACTGTGATCGAAACACCAGCTATTAGAGTGGCTGCTATAAGGGCATATGGTAAAGATACTAGTGGTGAGCGGGCTCTGGCGGAGGCTTGGACAGCGGAACTTGACAAAAGTCTTGCGCAGACAATAAAGGTCCCAGTAAAACATGACACTAATGCAGCTCTGGAGAAGATCGAACAGTTAATGAACGAGGAAAAGGTTTCTGATATAAGAGTAGTGACCTATACTCTCCCAAAGAGCATTACAGGCGTTCCTAAGAAAAATGCTGACATAATGGAAACTGGCATAAGCGGCGTGAATACTAAGGATAAGTATGAATATGCAAAGTCTATCCTCGGCAAAGAAGTGCACATAAGCGATGTTTTCAAGGGCGGCAGTTTGGTGGATGTAGCTGCTATCACTATAGGTAAAGGTACTCAGGGTCCCATCAAAAGATGGGGTGTAATGCTTCAAAAAGGTAAGCATTCCCGTCAGGGAAGCCTGAGGCAGATAGGTACCCTTGGTCCTTTCAGACCAGCACATGTGAACTGGAGAGTACCTCAGATGGGCCAGACCGGTTTCCACCAGAGGACTGAGTATAATAAACGTATCTTCAAGATCGGTACAAACCCCGAGGAGATCAACCCTGTTGGCGGTTTCACCAACTTTGGTCTTGTAAGGAACGACTATGTGCTTATCAAAGGTAGTGTCCCAGGCCCATCTAAGAGACTTATCAGACTGCGTGAACCTACCAGAGCGAGAGTATCCGCTATGGGCGAACCTCAGATAGTTCACATAAGCACACAGAGCAAGCAGGGGTGAATTAAATGGCTAAAACTAATGTTATTGGGATATCTGGTAATCCAAAAGGTGAGATCTCCCTGCCTGAGATATTCAATGAATCATACAGGCCGGACCTTATAAAGAGGGCAGTTCTTTCAGCTCAGACAAAGAGATACCAGCCTTATGGTCCTCGCTTATATGCAGGTATGGAAACCTCGGCGGTCTCCTGGGGATCAGGACGAGGTGTAGCACAGATCCCGAGGATCGCAACTGGTAGTCGAGCAGCCAGGGTTCCGCAAGCTGTTGGCGGAAGGGCAGCACATCCACCAAAGCCAGAGGCAGATCGGACAGAGAAGGTAAACAAAAAAGAAAGAAGACTTGCGATCCGCTCAGCAGTTTCAGCAACTGGTAATGTACAGCTTGTACGGGCTCGTGGTCATAAGTTCGAACAGAGCATCCAGCTACCCTTGGTAGCAGAGAATGCATTGCAGGACCTGACTAAAACAAAGGATGTTGTGCAGTTCCTTAAAGCGGTTGGTGTGTTCGAGGACATACTGCGTGCTAAGGAAGGTAGGAACATCAGAGCAGGTCGTGGAAAGCTTAGAGGAAGAAGATACAAGAACAGAAAAAGTCTGCTCATCGTCGCTGATGAGGGAAGTGCATTGTTCAATTCCGCAAGGAACCTGGCAGGTGTGGATATTGTTTCAGTTAACTCCATAAGCACCGAATTGCTAGCTCCGGGAACTCATGCAGGCAGACTGACCATATGGACGGAATCTGCTATAGCAGCTCTGGAGGGTATGTTCACATGACAGCTATAAATTATCCATTCATTACAGAAAAAGCCATGATGCTACTGGAAAACAATAAGCTCCAGTTCATTGTCAACAGCAAGGCCACCAAGGGACAGATTAAATCAGATGTCATGAAGATGTATGGTTTCAATGTTGTATCTGTATGTACAATGAGCACTATGAATGGCCGGAAGAAGGCTATCGTAACATTCAGTGAAACTGATGCTGCGCATGAGATAGCTACAAGGATAGGACTGATGTGAGGTGAGTAATAATGGGTAAACGAATAATTTCACAGAACAGGGGTCGCGGTACACCTACCTACAGAGCTCCCTCTCACAGGTACAAGGCTTCTCTGAAGCACCCAAAAGTGAACGATAATGAAATGTTAACTGGTACTGTAATAGGTCTGGAGCATGATCCCGCACGTTCCGCTCCATTGGCAAAAGTTTCTTTTGCTAACGGTGAGGAGCGAATGATCGTAGCTCCCGAGGGAATGGCTGTAGGTACTATTATTTCATGTGGTGCAGAAGCTGAAGTAAGACCAGGTAACGTCTTGCCACTTAGAAATATTCCGGAAGGTGTTCCAGTATGCAATATTGAGTCAAAGCCTAATGATGGCGGTCAATTCGCACGCTCATCAGGTGTTTATGCAACTGTGGTCTCACATGATAAAGGAAAGACCGTTATACAGATGCCATCGGGTGAAATGAAGTGGCTTAACTCTAAGTGCCGCGCCACCGTTGGCATCGTTGCGGGCGGTGGAAGACTGGACAGACCCTTCCTCAAAGCAGGTAAGAAATATCATAAGATGAAAACAAGGGCTGCAAAGTATCCTCGTGTCAGGGGAGTTGCCATGAACGTAATTGACCACCCCTTCGGTGGAGGTAACAGGCAGCACCCGGGAAGACCAACAACAGTTGGTAGGAATGCTCCGCCCGGACGTAAGGTTGGACAGATAGCAGCACGCAGGACCGGAAAGCGTTGAACCGGAGGTAATCCCATGGCAAAAAAAATAGGATCAAAATTACCAAAACGAAAGGGTGAGTTCACATATCGTGGCAAGACCATCGAGCAACTTCAGGCGCTAAGCTTGGAGGAATTCACAGAACTTCTTACAGCAAGAGAGCGCCGCTCTATCAAGAGAGGTTTCAATGAGCATCAGAAGGATGTGATGCAGCAGGTAAAAGATGGTGCAGATAACGTGCGTACTCATTACAGGAACGTCATCATACTTCCTGATATGGTAGGCAAGACCGTTGCAGTGTATAATGGCAAGAGCTTCCTGGATTTCGAGATACAGCCTGAGATGATCGGGCACAGGTTCGGTGAATTTGCACTGAGCCGTGCAAAGGTCTCTCATGGAAGTGCTGGTGTGGGAGCAACCCGTTCAAGCAGGTTCGTACCGCTGAAATGAGGTGATGATGTATGGCAAGGATTGATTATACTTTAGAAATGGATCCAAAGACCAGCTCTAAGGCAATGGGTTCCGAGCTTCATATCTCTCCCAAGAAATCAAGGGAACTTGGAAGGGCTCTCAAAGGCATGCGTACCCAGAACGCCAAGAGATATCTCGAAAGCGTTGTTGCCAAGAAACAGGCAGTACCTTTCAAGAGGCACTGCGAAGGAGCAGGCCATAAGAAAGGACCAATGGCTGGAGGAAGGTACCCGGTAGATGCTGCAAAAGCGTTCCTCAAAATTTTGGAGAATGCAGGCAGCAATGCTGAATATAAAGGATTGGACCCGGAACGCATGTATATAGCCCATGTGGCAACAAAGTGCGGTCGCGTCATTCCTGGTATGATCGCACGAGCACGTGGAAGAGGCAGTCCGTACAATACGGATACTGTTAACATCGAGATTATACTGAACGAGGTGCGCTAATGGCAATAGAGAAAAAGTTCGTTCACGAAGGTTACGTTAAAGCCTCACTGGACGAATACTTTGCTAAACAGCTTAACAGGGCTGGATACGGCGGTATGGAAGTCAATAGGACTCCCATGGGAACTCAGATCACGGTCTATGCCGAGAAGCCTGGAATGGTTATTGGTAAAGCCGGGAAGGTTATCCGGAAACTGACAAGGGATATCGACAGGATGTATGATATGGATAATCCTCAGATCGATGCCCAAGAGGTCAGAAGACCAGAACTCAATGCACAAATGATGGCAACACGTCTGGCATCATCCATTGAAAGAGGATGGTATTTCAGAAAGGCCGGTCATAATGCCATGAGGGCTATCATGAATGCAGGCGCACTTGGCTGTGAGATTGTGATCTCAGGTAAGCTCACTGGAGCAAGGTCAAGGACCGAGAAGATTGTTGAAGGCTATATAAAACATGCAGGTAAACCGGTAGATGATATCGTCGATGAGGGTTTTGCTGTGGCTATCAAGAAACTTGGTACCCTTGGCTGCAAGGTGAGGATCATCCCACCAGGTGCGGTTCTTCCTGACTCCTTTAAACTTAAGGATGTTCCTGAAGAAGCAGTATCTGAAGCCTCCAAGCCTCAGGAACCCAAATCAGATATCAAGAAGCTTGTAAGTGAAGAGGCTGCAGGTGAGGTTGCAGAGGTTGAAGAGGTCCTTGAAGAGGAACCAGTGAAGCCAGAAACGTCTGAAGAGGCAATAGTTGAAACGGAAGTATCTGACGAAGAGCCTTCCAGCTCGACAGCTGACCTGGAATCCGGTGAGGTTCTGGAG
>JAHFZE010000235.1 GCA_020854785.1 Methanomethylovorans sp. | reverse complement strand
GTTGCCTTCTGCAACCAGATCAAAGAACACATCCCAGTATTTTGTTCCTTTTTTTGCATAGATGAACCGCCATGGCTGCTCATTGCTTGCACTTGGCGCCCATCTTGCAGCCTCGAATAAACGCATAAGGTCCTTGTCTGGCACAGACTGACCTGACATTGCCCTTGGAGACCATCTCCTGACAAATAACTCATCAATTTTAAATTCTGGTTTCCTGTATTGATGTACATCTATATCCGTCGAAATTGTCATTTGATCCCCCCTATATCTAGAGAAGTAATCCTCACGGTTTTTATAAACTGTTGCATATGACATGCAAATATACAAGTTGGTTATTCCATTATTGAATCGTACTCTAATATGTGAACCTTGGCATATAGCTTGTTTGAGGGGTTACACAGCAACAGAGGGCATGAGGTTCCTTAGCAGGATAGGCTTTCCTTTTCCAGGTACCAGGATTGCTATCATTATCAACGTCTTGAGTATCTGCACCTTATGCATTATTCTTATATGCTCTTCTGTTCAAGGAGAAGGCTCAAATGAAACTGGTTTTATATGAATGACCACATCCTGGACCCCATCGAACTGCTGCTTTAGTCTATCCTCAACTTGATGGGCGATTGCATGTGATTCCACAATGGATATGTCATCATCTACTCCAATTCTCATGTCTAAAAATATATTACCGGGCACCCCTCTCGTTCGTATCATGGAACATTCCAGCACTCCTTCCACAGAATATGCTACCTCGCATACGTCATCTGGATCAAGTTGTGAATGATCCAATAGAACAGAAATATTCTTCGAGATGATGGAATAACCCACATGTATGATCAGTCCTGCGATCACAAGGGCGATCAAAGGATCTACTATCGGGAATCCAGCCCTGATGGCAACAAGTCCAATAATAACAGAGAGAGAAACATAGATATCACTTTTAGTGTGCATGGAATCAGCAATAAGCATCTCGCTTTGCAGTTTCGTTCCACTTCGATATTCATAGGTCGTAATAAAGTAGTTAATTACCATTGTACATATCATTATCACAAAACTTATCAAGGTCACTTCAGGCACATCGCCATTGCCGAACCTAGAAAAAGATGAACTTATTATCTTAAAAGCCACGGATATAAGTAAAACTGCAATGAAAACTGATGCCATTGTTTCGAATTTGCGATGCCCATATGGATGTTCTGCATCCGGAGGCTTGGAGGCAGCCTGGATAACAACCAGGCCCACTATATTGGAAATACCATCAAACAGAGAATGATAACCATCGGATTGCATGCTAAGCGTATTTGTCAGCAGCCCATAGCTGATTTTAGCAAGAGAAACTGAAAGGTTAAGGAACAGGGTCAGGACCATTACATTTCTGATCTTTCTGTAACGTGCATCCATCTGTATCCTTTAAGAATTTGATACAGAATTATATAAATTGGTATGATTTTTATTCCGAAAAAAATAATGTTTTAATTACATCTTATAGGTAGAACTATATCCGTGATAGTTATGGGAACCATTTATTGAAATGAATAGTGATAGAGACTATTTGCCTGACCAGATGATCTCATAGTGGAAATACCGGTTTCAACTCTTATATATCAGTACAGTGTGAATAGCAATTGTTCCAAATATGAGGATCAAGAACACAGGAAGGAAATACTCACTCAGCATTTCAGCTTTTGATGTTTGGAACGTTATGTAAGCGAATACAGATACAAGCTCAAGCTTGAGTATTATGATCATGTTACGCGTATAGTGATAGGCACGTACCCTGTTCTCTTCGGTGATCTTTACAGGTATGTTCCACATAGATGGATAAAAAGATGCAACTGTCAATAGTAGATAGAGGAATAAGGAAACACTAACAGGGAACAATATCATATTCTTATTGCTCCAGCTGTCTATTTGGCCTTGAAAGTTGAAATGTGATGGTATTTTCTCAGGGACCATATCCCAATTGATCATCACATAAGCAAATAAGGATAGTAAAATTATAAGTGTAGACGCCTCGATGATTATTTGCGTCTTTGTGTATATTTGCTTCATGCCATCTATCCTTAAACAGATTGTGCAATAATAATTTACGCTTGCTTGATCAAAGGTGATGGTCAGTACACGTTGAGCGAAATAATTAAATTCTTATGCAATCTTTAGAGAATCAATTGCCTCTGTGGCTTAGCGGTATAGCGGCTGATTCGTAATCAGCAGGTCGAGGGTTCAAATCCCTCCGGAGGCTGTAAATCACGTGGTTGAAATCCCTTAACCTTTGTTTTTGTTTCAACCACGTAAAAATAATGTTTCATTATCTTTATCTATAACACTAACATTAATGTATAAATTAAGGTGTTTTTATGTCAAAAGTAAAGATCCAGGAATCTTCAGGTCGATTGAGCATAACCATCCCTAAGAGCATTGCAGATCTCAAAGGTTGGAAAAAGGGCACAACATTAGAACTAAAGGAACACGCTGGCTACGTGTGCCTGATAGAAGTCAGGAATTAAAATATTCTCATTTGCTAGCGTACCACAGCTCTAACAAACTTGGTTAAGGTGTTTCTACCTATGCAGTTAAAACCCCCCATATGGCTGGACACAGGACCGTACGAAGGCAAATTGGGCATTTTGAGGGGTATGATAGTACCTTCCTGGAAGT
>JAHFZE010000187.1 GCA_020854785.1 Methanomethylovorans sp. | reverse complement strand
GGAGGTAACGTGTGGGATTAAGCTGGAGGGAAAGCAAAGGGATCATCGCCGCACCGACAATGATCAGCATCACGAAAAGGATGTTGACAGTGAATGTGGATAAGAATGAACTGTATTGAGGTTCGTTCTTCATTCCTCCCTGACTGTTGTTTCGTGGGCAAGGTTGACATTTCCCCGGAAGATCACCAGGTCGCCCGGTGCAAGTCCCTCTTTTATCGACAGGCTGGTGCTGTTCTCAAATTCAACTGTAACGTATTTCCATATTGCCAGGGAGTCCTGCCGGACGAATATCACATCCTTACCCTGCCTGATAACAAGAGCCTCCTTGGGCACCACCAGTCTGTCCGGCACGGGTTTCCTGATCACCACACGTACGTTCATACCGTCGATGAACCTGCCATTGTTGCGAAAATCAGCCCTCACCTTTACCATTCCGTTCTCATCCACCCGGGGATTGATCTGGGTGATCCTTCCCGTAATGAAGGTGCTGTCGTTGATAAAAGGGATAATTCCCACCGGCATTCCCTTGCTGATAAAACCGTATTCCGACTCAATAACCGGAAACTCCACCTCCATATTCTCGTCGGAGATGATAGTGCAGAGGTCCTTGTAGTTCTGCGACGGGTTCCACTGAAGGGCCTCGAGGTTTGCCACGGTACCGCTTATCGGCGCATGGAGGCGGGTATTGTTAAGGTTATATTCCGCCACTGCGAGTGACGTTATTGCGTCATTGAGCCCGCTGCGGATGCGTGAGATCTTGATTTTTGCTGCTGACAGACCTGATGTATCGGTAGTTCTGAAACTGCTCAGGAGGTCATCCTTAAAGTTGATCTCTGCTTTCTCAAAACCCTGTTGTGCACGTGTGAGCTGCATCCTGTAATCAAAATCCTCAATCACTGCAAGAAGGTCTCCTGCCCTGACCTTTTGTCCGTTCTGAATATTGAGTTCGGTTATTATTCCGTTCACCTTGAACGGGACGACAGCCTTCTGCGACGATGATATTTTCCCGTTGCTCAGCAGTTCGTGGTAGAAGGTTGAAGTTTCGAGCTTTACAGTCTTAACCAGGACCGCTTCAGACCGTGCTGATCGGCGCGCCATCTCTTCGAGGTTCTCAGCCGTCTTTTGTTTGCACGAGATTGTAATTGCAGTTAGCAAAATAATGAAAATAAGGATATTGACTTTCATTGCGTGGGTTATTAAGACTCACAATTATGTTCAGGATCATAAATTTATGAAATATTTTTTAAATAAATGAATATTTTAACTAATATATTCGTTGGGGAAGTCCGAAGTCCGAAGTCCGAAGTCCGAAGTCCGAAGATGAGGAGCCCCGCTTTGTGCGGGATAAACTCCGCGACGAACCGACTCCGCAGAGCGGAGGAGCTCGGCGAAGCGACGCAATTCCGCGACAGCGGAACGGAAGAGAAAAAGCTCTACGCTCTACGCTTTACTCTCTACGCTTCCTGCTCTGAGCCCTGCGCGCTGTGCTCCTTGCCCTCTGCTCCCAACCTTCGTCCCGATGTTGCGGGACTACGGCTGACAAAGTCCGCCCCCAGCTTTTAATCGGCCCTTCTCTTTCGGATTTGTCAGGTTAAGTGTTAAAATGAAATTTCTATTTCTTTAATCTCACAATCATTAAGATGGGATTGTCGGTCTCTTTAAGTCTTGCTGCAAGATTTTCAAGCTCTTGTTTCTTTTCAGGGTACCTGGGAGTTGATTTTTTGAATTCGCTGGTTGCAACAAGAGCTTTAACCTGATAAGGGTATATTAAACCAAACACATATTCCCGGCCATTCCGCACATAATAGCTTTTAGGCAGAAATCTAGAACCTCCGTCAATATCATTTACAATACCTCCAATATAATCCATATGAACACCACTTTCTTCAGGTTTCAAGTATGTTAAAAATGATTTCAAATTCTCCTTAATAATAAGTACAAATGCATTCTTTTCTTTAGAAAAAAAATATTTTACAACCAGAAATCGATTTGTTTCAAATATTTGTTCAATTTTCAAATATTGAGAATACTGCTCCAATGATAATGATACATTCGATCTTGGTAATCTATAATCCCCGGGATTAATTATAAAAGAAGGTTTTTCGCTTAAATCAGGCTGAATTGAGAAAATGGTATCAGTAAATTGATTCCAGTAAGAAATCTTATTTTCAAATTTGTATGTTCCCTCGAGTCCTCCTCGCTGACTACTAAATTTTGGAATCCTTCTTTCTTTCTTTTTAATTAAATTTCCTAATGTATCCAGAACTATCCATTCATACTCAGCATCTTCAAATTGTATCGCGCAAGATGCAAATATTTTAAAATTAAAATATTCAATCGCATCGATTCTATTTCCACATTCCTTTATCGAAAAGCTTCTTAAAAATTTTCCGTTTTTAGAATAGACTTTAATTATGTTCCCTATATCGCTAACATAAATAGTCCCATTTGTCTCATCAACAGTATAATTATATCCATAGATGTATTCCCCTGGTCCTCTCCCAATACTCCCTATTTTTCTAAGAACTTTCCCTTCTTCATTAAATGCCAGAATACCAATACCATTTGCAAATAAAAACATGGAGTTATTTATAAATTTAGGGTTATGATAAATAACTCCCAGAGGAATACTATTGTCCAAGGGGATATAATTTATTTCATCAGCTATCTCGGATAAGTTGATCCTATTTTCCTCGAGTGATCTAGGATCAAATTTGAAAAGATTATTGTCCTTTGATTTGCAGGATATTGAAAGGATTATCAGGTATAAAAGATGCTTTGCTTTCATAATAATCATATTCTTAGGAATGATTTAATTTGTAAATGGAATCATCAATCATAATTTTGAGGTAAATACTGAGATTTTCAAGAGGCTAACTTTAATAATAGGCCAGCTTCTTAATGGCAATTATTAACATAAAAAGAATCTAAGTGCATATTTTATTGATGAAAATTATATATAATGTACACCACTCCGATGATAAGTTCTTCTATATTGCATAGATTTATTTTAGCTTCCAATACTGATTTCAAATTGGATCCTGCACAAAATTCTCGTCTTTTACTCTTTACCATAAATGCAGGTATTTTGGGATTAAATTCCCAATCATTGTTATTTGCCAAGTTTAAATGCAAATTTTAGTATATTGATTATATTCTTTTAAAGCAATAATAAAAATTAATAAAACTAGCATAAAACCATTCTTCTCAATTTGTTTTAGAAGTTACAGGGAAATCAGGTGGTAATACCCAATGCATCAATAATAATAACCATCATAAACGCCCTTAATCTTTAAAGGTTCTTAACTTTTACAATACACTTATTCAGAGGCTGGATTAATAAAAGACCAGCCTCTGAATAAGTATTTTCAATAATTCAAAAACTACGATATAGAAAAGCTAATTGAATGTTTCATACAGCTCTCTTTAAATATATCAACACTTCCAATCGTATAAGCTGCCAATAAGAGCACAATTAATTCTACATTCTTCCGAATTTGAAGCTGCCATCCTGCCCCAATAGGCAGGCCCGGTGCACCAACAACAGACGGTCTCATCATAACCACCTCTTAATTCTACCAATTCTTCAACCTTCATCAGTCTTGCAGGATTGATATCTAATTTTCTCAATTTCTTCATGACAATCATTGTATTAGTTAAAACCTCTATTTTAATTCCCTGATTTATCATTTCACAGGCCGTTACCGTAGTCACGGGAAATTATTATCTTCTCATGGGTACGCCTCCTTTCTGTTAAGGAAAGATCCGAGTTGGGGGAAAAGCTCCTATCCTGTTTATTACTGCTGTCTGGCTATCACATCTTATACAATGCATGTATACTAAGTTCGGCAATTGGCTTGGATTAACAACAATGAAAAACAGGAAATCTTGGGTAGTTTCAGGTAATTTTAAGTCAATATGGGACAAAAACGGAAGAAACGGGAAACGGGTTATGTTTGGCACCGCGAAAATTTATATAACATGCCTTTCCATCGGTAGAATGTTCTCTATTCTTAAATAATTTTCTACTTCTCCTCAATCTCCGGATCCTTCTTAAATCCTGCCGGTATTTACAGGGCATAGTAATTAAACTTACATGTGCCAGGAATGATTCTGCCGCAGGGGAGATTGATCTCTATATTTCTGATCTTCTTTAATGTAGTATTACAAAAGGACATATATCAGTATTTCTTACTTGCTAAGCTTCTGATTGGTTTTATAAACCTGTAAATCAACCTGCTGTTACCGGTAATAATTTCAGCCGTGCCATCCATTTCATGAATGAACCTGATCTTTTCCCTGTATGTTGATGTCATTCCTTCGGTCAGCTCAATATCGGCAATAAATCCTTCTTCCCCCGGTACCTGCGAAACCAAATAGATCCTCCCTTTCAGCACT
>JAHFZE010000309.1 GCA_020854785.1 Methanomethylovorans sp. | reverse complement strand
GGATTTAGACCCCAGTAAAATACTAATTAGGTACAATGTGCAGATGGAGAAGGCACAGACACCTGAGGACATGGCCGCTGAGAAATTCCCCAAAGCAGAGCCAGCCAAATCAATTGCCAAGGCAATTTTTGAGGGTGAAGAAGACGATGTCGTCGAAGGCCTCAAGAAAGCAGTTGCTGCCGGTGCAGACCCAATCAAGATGATTGACGATGTACTGATGCCAGGCATGAAGATCGTGACAGATCTGTATGACATCGGTGTCATATTCCTGCCAAACGTTATGATGTCTGCTGATGCAATGCTTGCAGGTATCGAATACTGTAAAGAGAAATCCGGATCAGCCCCAACTCCAAAGGGTACGATCGTCTGCCACGTTGCAGAGGGTGACGTTCACGACATTGGTAAGACCATCGTCGCAGCCCTGTTAAGAGCAGCAGGCTATGCGGTAGTTGACCTTGGCCGTGATGTCCCAGTAGATGAGGTCATTGCAGCTGTCAAGAAAGAGAAGCCAATGATGCTCACAGGTACAGCACTCATGACCACAACCATGTATGCCTTTAAGGAAATCAATGACAGGCTCCTTGAAGCTGGTCTTAAGATACCATTCCAGTGTGGTGGCGGAGCTGTTAACCAGGACTTCGTAGTCACATACGAGCTTGGTGTCTATGGTGAGGAAGCCGCAAATGCCCCACAGATGGCAGATGCAATCCTTGCAGGAAAGAGCTTGAAGCAGCTGAAGGAACACTTCCACATGCATTAAATGAGGTGACAATAATGGCAATAAAAAGATACACTGAAATGGCATACAGCAAGGCCGACGACATGCTCTTCGGTAACGCAAAGCACCCTGTAAAGGCAAAGTTAGGTCTGGAAGTTGGTGCCGGCTATGTTACAGCCGAGGTTAACTATGCACCAAGGCCAGAGGCCGGACAGAGCAAGGAGAAACTGGTTTCTGAATACCGCAGGCTCACAACCGACATCATGGCAAGGGCTGTACAGATCGGTTTCCCATCTATCTCCCTTGAAACAGAACATGTCGAGCAGATGACCAACAACCCATCATGGGGAGGCGAAATCGCTCATGTTCAGAAGACTATCCTGGAAGAATACCATGAAGAGTATGGTATAAAGTGCGGTCTCAGGCACACCCCTGGTGACATCCGTGAAGAACGCGACTACCTTGCCCTCATCGGTGCAAAGTATGACACTCTCATGGAATCCTTCGAAGCAGTTGCAGAAGGCGGAGCAGACTTCCTGTCCATTGAAACAATGGGTGGAAAAGAGGTCCTCGACTATGCTATCCTGAGAAACGATGTACCAGGCCTGATCTACTCTATTGGATGCCTTGGCTCCATTGACATGGGCATGATCTGGCAGGACATTGCAAAGATCGCCCATAAGAAGAATGTAATTCCAGCAGGTGACACAGACTGTTCACAGGCAAACACTGCAATGTTCATTGCAGGCGGACTGCTTGACAAGAACCTTGCTCACACCCTCGCAATCATTGCAAGGACGATCTCTGCAGGAAGGACACTTGTTGGATATGAATCCGGTGCAAAGGGTCCAGGTAAGGACTGTGGATATGAGAACACCATCGTAAAGTCCATAGCTGGTGTACCAATTGCTCAGGAAGGAAAGTCCGCAACATGCGCACACGCTGATGTCATGGGTAACCTGACAATGCAGTGCTGTGACTTCTGGTCCAACGAATCTGTCGAATACCACGGTGAGTTCGGTGGTACCTCAGTCCAGTGCTGGGCACAGACCCTGAGCATGGATGCAGCCCTCATGAACGTTGCACTCAACACCGGAAACGGAAAGGTGCTCCGTGACATGATGATGATGTCCGACAGGTACAGAGACCCACAGGGATATGTGCTTGCATACGACAACGCATGGAAGGTTGGTCAGGCAATCGCCAAGAACGGAAACGACCTGTACCTGCGTTCAAAGGCAGCTGCAATTGAGACAGTAAAGATCTTGAATGCTGCAAAGGCCGAGGGTAAGCTGCAGATGTCCCGCTTCGAGATAAATGCACTTGCAGATGCAGAGAAGGCAATCAATGCACTCACAGACGAGTCTGACAAGTTCATGAGCGACATGATGGCCCTGTACAAGTCCGAAGTAAAAGTATTCCAGCCAGAGAAGAACTACAAGTTCTAAACTTGAGTTCCTTTCTTTTTTCTTTTTTTATAGACTAATTGTCTTCTAACTTATGTTTTGTATTTTTAAAAATACCTTCTAAAAATTTCTATCATCAATAATTATTTTTGCCCTTTGGATATCCCACGGCCATGATCGTTATTCTGGTTTCAAGGGGATAATGTTTCCAATCCTCTGGAGAAAACGTTTGCTGTGAGAACTCTATTTCCATATTGTGTTTACTTACTCCACAGTCGTCCATATAACCATTTATGATCCCAACACCAATTCCCTTTGCATATTCCAGGGCTTCGCTATAGGTTTCTACTTTTTCTCTTCCATTTGGAGAAAATACCAGGTAGTTCCTGTCAGGTTCTGATATCGAGAATGGGCGAATGAATATCTCTATCCTCTTTATGCCTTTTCCAAATAAAGCACCGACCGCATTACCTACTGTTGCGTGTTCAGGGATCCATATATCTGCGTCTACTATCTTGTAAAGGTCTTCTTTAAAAGATCCAACTGGACCTCCCAGCATTACAACAGGCATTTCCAGCTTAAAACGGGCAGGAAATTCGCCGTTGACTATCTGCTCTATGCCCTTTCTATCAACATCTTTAAGCAGGAAAGACATCAGATCAAATGCAATATTATGCGACATCTTCTCTTTTACGGCAAATGCAAATCCCAGAGCATCCTTCTTCATCAAGCGGGATAGTTGGCCTGCCCCGATCATTGAGGCTTCTGTATCCCAGCGTGTATACTCACCCAGTATATGGAATGCATCCGTTGGGGTAAAGCCGATAGGCTGTATCAGCCTTTTACTTATAAGAGCATCCAGTATTCCAGAAGAAGGATATCTGCGGGAAGATGATGCTATTTCCTCAGTGTTCAATGGTTCATTTCCGATGGCTCTTAGCACTTCGGTTTCAAACTCATCAAGCTCTATAGGCTCAAAACCAGTTCTTATATAGAACCTTGCTGGCTGGATGTTAATGTCCAGTGACCTGCGCGAAGGTATTATGCATCTTTTCAGTTTATCAATGAAATAGGGGTGTTGTTCAGCAGCTAAGCATAGAGGTATCACTCTTCGGGGGCCTATGAACAGGTTCTTGTTCTTCACCCAGACCTGGCTATCGCCTCCCAGGGCAGATGTTTCCATCCTTGTAGCCCTTACCCGGGTCTTCCATCCTCCCACGACAGCACCAGTGTCGGTTATTTCGGGTACCCCACCTATAACATTGGATACATCTGTACTTGTGCCTCCCACATCGATCACAGCACACGTCTCTAGTCCACAGAGGTGAGAAGCACCTATCAGGCTTGCTGCCGGGCCTGAAAAGATAAATTCTATCGGTTTCTCCAGTGCTTCTTTTATACCGATCACGGTTCCATCGCATTTCAGCATTATAAGTTTTGCATCCATTTTCCGCTTCTCTATTTCCTTAATCATGGAATCGATAAAACTGCGACAGATAGGCAAAAGCTGTGCATTGAGGGTGGCAGTGACAGCTCTTTCATAAGCACCCAGATCCTGGGATAGTTCGTGGCCGCACACAACAGGCATTCCGGTGATCTCACGCACAATATCTCTCACAGCAAGTTCATGTTCAGGATTGCGAATGCTGAAAAAAGACGATACTGCAAAAGCAGCTACAGATCCTCTTACCTTCAAGGCAAACTCCCTTACAGCTTCCGTATCCAAAGGTATGTTCTCTTCGCCATCATATGTATGACCGCCAGTAACGGTTGTATAATGTTTTGCAGGGAATGCACCTTTGACCGGATGCTCCCCCACCAAGATAAGAGCTACCGGGCTTCCAGTTCCCTCAAGCACAGTGTTAGTTGCAAGAGTAGTTGAAACAGAGACAAGGCTCACTTTTTCCAGATGATCGGCTTTAAGACCATCTATAGCATTATGGATGCCGTATATAAGATCGGGATAGGTAGTAAGAGCTTTACTGGTGGCAACTATCGAGCCGTCTGTATCCCTTACAAGGACTGCATCAGTGTATGTTCCTCCGGCATCTATTCCAAGGCTTAATTTCATAATAGACCACCAATTCCATATAGATTATTAAATTATAGTTATTAACCGTTTGTTTGAAACTTATGGTATTAATATCACAATCTATTGAATGCGATTTTTGCATTCATAAGTTACAAACAATGAGTGTTTAACTATAAATGGGAAGCTCATTCAAAAATCATATGGTATTTACTCTAACGATTTACAAAAAAGAAAAATTGTGTGGTCATGAAGACCACATTGGTAAAAAGAATTTACTTGTAGTACTCGTTCCTTGCTTCGACCATTGCCTTAAGATTGGCAACTGGAGTGTCCGGTGCGATACCGCAGCCAGGTGCAAGTACGTCTACGCCTGCCTTAAGAGCTATAGTCGCTGCTTCCTTTACCTTATCAGGTGTGCCTGCAAGCAGAACGAAGGGGCTTGACACATTTCCGCAAATGGATACTTTGCCTGCAACCTTTGCCTTTGCGCCTGCCATGTCCTTTACCTTCTCTTCGATACTGATGGACGCGAAACCGCAGTCTGCCATTGCTGGAATGATCGGCGTGACATCACCGCAGATGTGGAGGATCATTGGGACTTTAACTGCTGCTGCGAATTTCTGAAGCCTTGGCTTGAGGTCTGCTTCAAAGGCAGCCGGTGCCATGAGGTCGGGGGAGGCTACTGGGTCGGGTACACTGATCACATCTGCACCTGCATCTGCAAGAGCATTTGCGTATGCAATGCATGCTTCAGTTGCGAAGTCGAGTATAGCGTTGTATGAAGCCTTGTCCTTTATGGACCATTTCATGAACCTCTTGACACCGCAGAGATCAGATGCAAGGGTGATAGGTCCTTCCATACCTGCTATTACAGGGACCTTTCCATCAGTTTTCTCTTTGAGGATCTTCATTGTTTCCAGCACAGCAGGGATCCTGCCCTGTGCAAGGAGGTTCTCAGGCATTTTCAGGTTTGCAACACTGTCCGGGTATGGGTGAGCTGTAACAGATGGCTGTCTGTTCTTTGTACCCATGTTGACCTCACAGCCCATTGCCTGAGCAAGAACTGTAAGACAGTATGGTGCCCTTACGCCCTCAAGGCCACATACCTCGTATGAAGCGTATGCGAGCTCTGCCATAAGCTTTGCATCGCTGTGGGCTGCTGGCCATGCAGCGCCTGTCTTGTCCATAAGCTCGACAATAGCGGTCTGTGTAACGGACAGAACTGGGACTTTGTCGACTTCCTCACATTTCAATGCTTTTAAAAACCTTTCCTTCATGTTTAAGTCGCTCATAATTAATCCTTCTCTCCAATTAAAGAGTTAGTCACCTGAATTTGCAATACATCAAATATAAAACTATTGGGAATAGTGCTTTATACTAGACCAAATATATATTTCTGCTCAAAAATTGAAGAATATGTTTATATTATCAGTTTTCTTTTCATGTGAATTGGAGCTTTTACCTGCAATTCTCAATCCCAGAACCTCTTCGTCTTGGCATAGTTGCGTTCTGCTCCCAGAATGTCCCTGTAGAAGTCTTCCTCATCAGGCCTGTTTTTCTGTATGATGCGGGAAGCTGTTTCAGGCCCCACACCTCTGGAAGCAAGTGCAATGACAGCTTTTTTTCCATGAGATCTTACAAAATTAGCATTCCTATACACTCTCTTGATTCGTTTTATTTCTTCACCGGAAGCAGAGCCATCATGTTTCTTCACAAGTTTGATCTCTTCCTCTTCCCATGGTTTGAGAGCTGCCACCATTTTTGATCCACATACAGGACATATGATCTCATCCGGTACATTCATCACTTTCCTGTGGGATGCCCATTTTTTACAGTGTATGCAGAACAATATGATATTGTCGTGCATGATACGCTCCTTGAGGGCAAGAACTATCGATCTATCAGCTTTTTCCGGCGCTACAAGATCACGTTTCATCGAGAATCCCGATGAACCTATCGGTGTTGAGGCACTGATCTCGATCTGGATCTCACCTGAAGATATCTGTGATAAAACCTCGCGGGCCGAATCCACATCCAGCATATCATGCAGGATCTCCCGGATCACCTCGTCATACATGGAAGTGCCTCTGTAGATCTCAATAAGTTTTTTCATGCTGATCCTGTCGTAATCCAGGTCTTTGCTAAGAGCTCCGAACTTCCTGGCAACATGAACCATCTTCCACTTCATAAGAGATGTGTTCTTAAGTGTCATCTCTATGATAGGTTCAATGTGATCAGGCTCAATATCAAGTATCATCGATCTGATATCTACAGGTTTCAGTTTCCTTGGCCCTTGGAGTCGTATACGATTAGGGTCTACTTCCTGTGCCACACTGCTGCCAAAGCGGGCTGCAAGCAATGTCGTCAGTACCTTGGCTAAAGTTTCATTGGTATTATGTCCAAAACAAGCATTAATGATCACTGCGTCATCATCGTTTTCAATGACCAGTGTC
>JAHFZE010000037.1 GCA_020854785.1 Methanomethylovorans sp. | reverse complement strand
TGCTTCACTACGGCTTCACGCGACCGTATTTGTCGCAGTTTCACACTTGTATTGGCATACCGGGACGACAATGCTTTTGGTTCTGTCGACTGCTCGTAACCGCTCAGCCGCCCCTCCTGGATGCGAAGCGAGCAAATTCCCCGCGGATGCACTCTCCGCCTGCCTTTAAAAACAATTGCTTGCCGACTGCTCGCCAGCCCCTCCATATTTCCCGGCAAAAGCCTTTTCCTGTCACTGCCGTAAATTAGGGGACCCTTAAAGTTGATGCAAATGTCAAATGTGTAGGTCTGACCCCAGAAGTTTACAGAAGGTTTACGGGGATCCAGCGTCATTGAATTAAGTCACTGACTTGATTTTTAGCACTAACCAACCGACTTCCGATCGATTTCCAACTGATTTCCCGCAAAAATCTTCTCAGTCTATCTTCAACAGCCTGGCGTTAAGAGCGACAACAACAGTGCTGAGAGACATCAAAACGGCACCCAGCGCGGGGCTGATCACGATCCCCTGGTTGTAGAGGACTCCGGCTGCAAGCGGTATTGCAATCACATTATATCCTGTGGCCCATGCGAGATTCTGAAGCATTTTTCTGTATGTTGCCCTTGATAGCTTCAAAATGCTGACAACATCCAATGGATCGCTTTGAACCAGAATAATATCCGCTGTCTCGATCGCAACATCTGTTCCGGCGCCTATCGCGATCCCAAGGTCGGCCTTTGCAAGTGACGGCGCATCATTCACGCCATCTCCCGTCATGCCTACAATTCTGCCATCAGCCTGCAATTCTTCAATCTTTGACGCTTTCTCCTGAGGAAGCACCTCTGCTATAACTTTCTGAATACCTACCCTTTCTCCTACGTAGGAAGCGACTCTCTTGTTGTCTCCTGTAAGCAGGATGGATTCGACGTTCATTGTCCTGAGTGTATCTACAGCTTCTTTGGCCGAATCCCGGATGATATCAGAAAGAGCGATGCAGCCCAACAATTTGTTTTCTTCAAGGACAAAAACCACAGTCTTCCCCTGCTGTGCCAACTTTTCGTAATCCTCATCATCAAAGCTGATATTTTCTGAACGCATATAGCCGGGACTTACTATTCTGACATCTTTGCCGCCGACTTTCGCCATCAGCCCTTTTCCTGTAATGTTTTGATAATCACTTATTTCAAGTCTTTCCAGATCCATTTTCTTGCCTTCATTGGCGATCCCCTGTGCAATTGGATGTTCTGAATTCAATTCGATCGAATAAGCCAATCTCAACAGCTCTTCTTTAGTTGCGGAGGCTTCATTGATATCAGTGACCCCGAATTCACCCCGGGTCAAAGTGCCCGTTTTATCGAAGACGATAGAGTTGATTTTTCGGGCATTCTCAAAAGCCGCCCTGTCTCTTATCAAAAGTCCCTGCTTTGCGCCAATGCTCGTTGAGACAGCTGTTACAAGCGGTGTTGCCAGCCCCAGCGCGTGAGGGCAGGAAATGATCATTACCGTTACGGCTCTTTCAATTGCAAAGGTCAAGTCCTTGTCTAAAGCCATCCACACAATAAACGTAACGGTGCCGGCTGTCGTTGCAATATAGAAAAGCCATTTTGCCGCAACATCGGCCAGCCTCTGAGTGTTGGATCTGGATTCCTGAGCTTCCCGGACCATTTTGATGACCTGGGAAAGGAAGGTCTTGTCGCCAACCCGGTTCACTTTGAACTTCAGGATCCCTTCTCCGTTGATCGATCCCCCTATGATCTCATTATCTTTGCCTTTATCTACTGGTACTGATTCCCCGGTGATCATCGATTCATTAACGGAGGAAGCGCCGTCAAAAATAATGCCGTCAACAGGCACCTTTTCTCCGGGTTTGATCAGCACCATATCCCCTTCCTTCAAATCTTTTACAGGGACGTCCGTGGTCTCTCCATTTGGACCGATCAGGTGAGCGATCTCAGGCATCAGCTTCACCAATTCCTCTAAGGCTTTGGATGCACCCATGACTGATCTCATCTCGATCCAATGGCCTAGAAGCATGATGACGACCAGTGTGGCAAGTTCCCAGAAGAAATCGCTCCCCTTAAGCACGAAGACGGTAAGGGAACTGTAGATATAAGCCACTGTGATCGCCATAGCAATGAGCATCATCATAGCCGGCGATTTTTTGTTGAATTCTTCTACGGCACCTGATATAAACGGTTTCCCTCCATAAAAGAAAATTACTGTAGAGAGGGCAAATAAAAGATAAGAATCTCCGGCAAACCTCCAGTCAACTCCAATAAACATCTGGATCATCGGGGAGAGGGCGAGTATAGGAACCATAAGAATCAAGGAGAAGAAGAATCTTTTTTTGAAATCCGCGACCATCATTTCATGATGATCATGATGTCCCCCATGATCGGAATGGTCCATAGTACTGTGGTCCATCTTGGCATGATCCATTGTGCTGTGGTCCATCTTGCCGTGATCCATTGCGCTGTGGTCCATTTTACTGTGATCCATCTTGCCATGGTCCATAGCGCTGTGATCCATCTTGCTGTGGTTCATAGTACTGTGGCCAATCTTATTATTTTTTGTGTTATCCTCCGGTTTATTCATGACTTACCTCCTTTTTCAGTTTTTTGTACGACCCCACAAATCAAAAGGCATTTGCCTCTTTCACTGTTTCCGCTTAATACTTTACTATAAGTTTAAAGGTCCTGTCCTCTGTAACTTTATTGCAATAGCACATATAATTAAGATTTGCACCTATCTTAAGTCGTAATTTATTCGAAAAGTGGATCGATCTTTGAAGATGCTCGGAAAGGCGAGGGTAAGATCAAGGGGGCTTCATGGACGGTTTCAAGTGTTCGGGCTGTGTGGCAGCGCTGGGAGAACATGATCTTCCAAATTCGTCACATGCCTTCTGTTAAATGTGCAGGTCTGACCCCTCTGTATTCTTTTCCTAGCTTTTTGAACTAACCAACCCTCGTATGGCGCTTGTCGTGGCAAACCCCTCGCCGCCCGCCCTTACCATTTTTAACTTTATGCAGCATTTCGCCTATATTTAACCCGATATCCCCTGGCTGCCACACAGGCTGCCCTTGTAATGAGGGAAGTGCCGCGCGCAGAGGGGATATTTGTTTTGCCAAGATATAGTCCAACATCTCCGTGATTGAGTCTATAAACCAAATCGGTATTTGTCTTTTGCTCTGCCCACTGTTTTTCCAAATAATAAACAGACTCAATTTTTTCTTGAAACAGGGTATTATGTCAATTGTCTAGGTCTGACCCATAGTTTGCCTTGCGGTCCTTTACAGCAGCGTTGCCATATATAACGGCAGATGAACTATCCCGTCCTTGACCATTACGTCATTGGTATAAAGGATATAGGAACTGCCGAGGCTTTTGGAAAATTTTTTCCTAAACTTGTCCAGAGATGAGTGAGAGCGGTACTTTCCGGATTTGACCTCTATCGGCGCTATCTTTCTCTCTTCGGTTATCAGAAAATCTATCTCCATGTGGTTCTCCCTGTTATTTGGATCGTTCCGTGAATAAAAATAGAGCTTGTGGCCTTGGGTTCTCAGCATTTGAGCGACCGCATTCTCCATTATCATGCCC
>JAHFZE010000242.1 GCA_020854785.1 Methanomethylovorans sp. | reverse complement strand
TGCAAGGGGACCGATGAACAGATAGAATATACCTGTATCTATAAGCATGGCATCCAGGGCCAGGAGCATAACCACCAGAGAAAGAATTCCTCTGAAGGCAGGGACCAGGATGTCCGCATGCTCAACTGTCATGCCCTTCATTATATTAGCAATGTAGTCAGCAAAGAAGTCGATTGCAAGCAAACCAATTATCAATATCAGTAAACCAACGAACAGATGTGGCAGATAATTGATCACATCCTGTACGAGATTCGCTATGATGGTCAGCTTAAGTATGTTCAGTGCAGCCAGTATGAATATCAGATATCCGAATATCCTGACAATACCCGAAACTATGCTGGATGTCTTCATTCCACTTGCTGTGATGGTTGCCCCCATAGGCGTGCTCTCTACCTTATCATCGATTCCCGTAGCAATAAGGACATTGCGCACCAGATCTGCAAGGAAATCCACTACAAGAAGCCCTATCAATAATGTGATTATTGCAGCCAGGATAATTGGGATGTACAGAACTAACGAGGCAATGAAGTCTGCAACTACCTGGACATTAAGCAGGTCGATAATGATTATTGCAAATATCAGATAAATGAACCATCTGATGGCCACATCAAAGAAATCAACGACATGTCCTCCCGTTCTTTTGATCATATCCCCGATGATCGTCTTGTTGATCAGATCGTCAAGTCCTATCTTGTCCAGGAACTTCGCTCCGATCTTACCTAGAGCCTTCCCAACTATAAGCCCTAGTATTAAAAGTACTATTATAGCAACCAATGTCGGGACAAAAGCAATGAATTGATCCGCTAGCCCATATAAACTATCAAGTATTGGTGTTGATGCCATTTATACCACTCTCCAAATAATATAACAGTGGGCTGGAAGATAGATGTGCTCTCACCAATCTGTCTATCTAAACCCTCTCAATAAGTATTGTGTTCATTCAGATATTTAAATGATTTGCCATTATTCAAAAAATATTTGTCAGCCAATCTGCAAAAACAGCGGAATCCGATGCTTCAGACGTTCAGATGTATTTTTGAGCACGAGCAAATGATACATGTACCAGCAGTAATAAAACCTACAATTGAATGAGACATTATGGGCCAATGGATCCAAGTGACATAATTGAATACCTCAGACCACTGCCTGTCACTAAAGGATACTATCTTGTACTTGGGGGTGGGAAAATAGGCACAAGCTTCACGGAACATGCACGTAAGCATAGGTTTCCTCTTGTGCTTGTGGTGGACAATGACAGAAATGCTGCGGCTTCTTCGGGTGCAGAGATCATAGAGGATGCAAATTGCCTGCGTAAACTACTAGAAGAAAAACTAAGATCTCCACTTGAACAAGAAAGCTCTCATATATATTTTTATTCCTCAGAACTCAATGAAGTTCCTTTTATTCTTTCTTTTGGAATACCGGAATATATTGTACCTGCTATTCCTTGCCACGTGGCTGCTTACCTTGTAAAGGAATATCTTAATAGCTCAAATAACGAGCAAACTGTCACAGAGATGTGCATTTCGCCTGAAAAAAAAGATATGATACAGTTCTTTGATCAATTCGCATCACACTTTCCAAAAAACATTATAGCTGGCCTTTATCCCGCACAGGGAATAGCGATGTTATCATATGCAAGGCCTGGGGAGATATGCCCTGATGGATGTCCTGGACCAGAGGATTTTTGTTCGAATTTCAGAAGAGAGAAAACAAAGACAATAACAAGTTATGTGCGGGGTCTGCTTCCCTGGATGAATGGCTGGGTTTTCGAAAGCTATCAGATGAAACCGGGTATTGGTGCAATGAAAGGAGCAGATATGAAGCAGAATTTACTGGAAATGTGTGAATATATGCGCTTTATTGATGCATCAGATGATAAGATACATGACATGGATACAACAAAAGATGTTTTTTTTATTGCTACGACCTGCAACTGCCATGGTGTGGTGAACCTATTCCGGACCTATGCCCGGGATGAAAGCAAATTCAATAAACCTATCATGAAATAATATTCATTGAGATGGATAATCTTAAGAGTGAAAACGTTCGATCCTCCCAAGGCCTATATGTCCTTTAACATATTATATATCCCAATTATATATCCTAATTAGTATTTTCATCCACCTCATTCACTGAAATGAGATCTTGCCCTAAATAAGTTCTGACATATACAACTCCTTCTTGCAGCTCTTTTTTTAGATTTTCAGCATCCTTTTCTAACATATTTTCGTAAACTGGACATTTATACATATTATTTTTATGTTTATTGATAAGTTTGGAGACTGATCCAACTATAACTGCAGGATTGCCCACAGCCACTGAATTATCAGGAACGTTCTTTGTGACAACGCTCCCTGCACCAATAATTGCATTGTCCCCTATACTAACACCTGGCATTATAATGCTCCCTGCACCAATGAAAGTATTGGAACCAATAGAGACTTTCCCCACTCTTGTATAGCCTGTATAATTCCTAAGACTGCCATCATGTGCCAGGACAATGGTTCCATATGATAGAACAGAATTG
>JAHFZE010000053.1 GCA_020854785.1 Methanomethylovorans sp. | reverse complement strand
CATATTTACTACATCGTTGCAGTCCAGTGACTGTTTGATCCTTTGAAATTCCTCCTCGTTCCCATGTTTTCCGAGTAGCAGGATCTCAGCACTGTTGTACATGCCCCGGTGTTTCTCCTGTCCAATGAATATAACTCTCTTCAGGAATGGAAATCTTTCACTGCGCAGTTTTCCACGCTGCTGTGTTTTAAGTTCAGGTACGAGTTCGTACATGATATCTATATAGTTCACATCTCTGAATCCATCAATGATGGCTATAGCTTTCATGTCGGACTGCTTTATGACATATTCCACTTCGTGGCTTTTGTATGCCGTGTTAACAGTTACGAGCACGGCGCCGATCTTGGCAGTTGCGAACATGAAGGTCAGCCAGTCAGGGACATTTTTAGCCCATATCCCCACATGATCGCCTTTTCCAATCCCTATAGCTAGCAATCCTTTGGCAAACGTATTTACGCGCTCATCGAATTCCTTGTAGGTGAATCTCAGGTCTCTGTCTGGATATACCATGAATTCCCTGTCAGGATCATTAGCCACCACGTTCTCTAAAACTGTACCTAAGGTATCTTCAATAAATGGCATCTCATATCCCTCTCAACTCTCGATATGACCGTTCATTTCTCATCTTCTGTTATCAGATGTTCCTGGAGCTTTTTTCTTATATCTTCCGGTATCTGGACAGATCTCTTGTTCAGGAAATCATAATGAACTGTCACAGCCTGTCCTTTTGCTTTCAGTCCTCCTTTTTGCCAGGCTTCCTGCCCTATAGTGAAAGAAGAATTACCTATCCTTATAACGTAGGTGCGTATCTCCACATCCTCTCCGTAGTACATCTCTGCGAGGTAATCGAACTCTGTCCTGGCAAGGATCAGCTTCCATTTTTCATAGCTAAGGTCAAGGTCTGGTGTGAAGAAACGGAACACGGGGTTGCGGGCCTCTTCGAACCATTCCGAGATGGCGATATTGTTTATATGTTTCAGCCCATCGGCATCTCCGAACCTGGGAGTGACTGTTGTTGTGAACATCTGGATTACCTTCTTTAGAGGGGAGTATACACCACTGCAAGGATCTGTGCCTCGTGATCCCCTGATGCATGTACATGATGCGGTATCACAGAATCATAATAGATGCTATCGCCTACATTGAGCTTATACTGCTCCTTTCCGTACATGACCTCGATCTGTCCCTTAAGCACGTAGATGAACTCTTCTCCTTCGTGGGCTGAAAGATTGATCTCTGCACATCCGAGGGGATGCACATCTATAAGGAACGGTTCCATATGTCTATCTACCTTGTTAGATGCCAGAGACGAGAACTCCAGTATGCTTTCCTTTGGTGTTTTGCAGTTACCTGAGAACCTTACTATCTGCTCGGACCTTCCGGCCCTTACAACAACAGGTGTGTTCTGTGTTGCATCATCAAGGAAAGTACCCAGGCGCACTCCAAGTGCACGGGCTATTTGTAAGAGGGGTGTCAATGAGGGTATAAGGGCACCATTTTCAAGCTGCTTTATGAGTTCTACACTGCTGTGACTTGCTTCTGCCAGTTCTTCGACTGACATTTCCCGTGCTTCGCGCAACTGACGGATCTTGTTACCGACTATGTTCTTCTCTGACATGTTCCTACCTCTCTTATAGAGTATACAGATTTGGAAGCATACGCAATAGTGAGTTAAAAAATTATCCATTTAAACGGCTTTTAAAGGACATTTCTAAGAGTTAAATGACGAAGTAATGGCTGGGGAATAAATGTGTACTTATTGGAATGTTCTCTGCTACAAATGTTAAGTTGTTACAATGTTCTATTGGGTAACAATACTAAAGATACTAAATCTAAGATCTCCAGCAAGCATCTCAATCCACAGGTAATTTTTTTTTAGGTTCATGTACGTTATTTCTGGATCTTTTGAAGTTAAGTAGAAAAGCAGCACCTGAAGGTCCATTCTCTTCCACAGCAATGGAGCCGTATCGGTCCATTATCATTCGGACGATATAAAGGCCCAGGCCAGTGTTGCCTGTTGTTCCGTATCTGAAACCTTCTTTGAAAATATACTGTTTAATTTCAGCCGGAATACCTATACCATTGTCAGCCATACGCACGCTGCATGATCCATCATTTTTTGCATTTAGTGTTATTTCTATCCGAGTGGCATGACCGTGGTCCACAGCGTTCTTGATTATGTTATCCACTACAGAATAAAGCCCTTCGTCTGCCATGACAATACAATTGTCTTTCATGTCTATTTCTATAGGATGGTTTTTGGAAACCTCGGCTATCACATCATGCAGATCATATGGTTTCAGTTCCAGTTGATTGGTTATCACATTTTCCAGTTTTCTCATTTCACGTATGCGATTAAAGCTACGGTTAAGTGCTTTATGTGACATTTTCAGGTATTCGGGGTCATTGTTTTCTTTGAAGGCGTCCAATGACATTGAAAGGACTGTGAGGTCATTGGAAATATCATGTCTAAGTATCTTATTGATGACCATGAGCATTTCAGTGAGATTTTCCTGTGATCTTTCCAATTCTTTGTTCGTTGTTATGTCTTTGCTGACTATCACTATCTCACCGGAAGATAGCCTGTAAATGTATAGCTCCCGCCAGCCTTCAATGCGGCTGTCACGATAGTATATTTCGGGAATTACGATCGGGTTCCCGCTTTCCCATACTCTGCGAATGACATCCATAAGCTTACTTTCGTGTACAGCAGTGTAAACCTCGGTAAAGTCTTTATCTATAACTTCATCTTTGTGGATATGGCTTAGCTTCTCAGCAGCAGGGTTTATATCCTTGAATCGAAAACTTTGACCTTTGTCCAGGGTTTCGAGTACAGCAACACCGTTACTAAGATTTTCAAAAAGCTCCTGGAATCGTTCTTTCTCTTCTCTTAGCATATGTTTTTTTTGGACAAGGTCCTTGGAAAGAAGATCATATGGATTCACAAAAGCTGTCACAACTATTGCCTTATAGATAAAATAGAAAGCTACAAGCTTGAATAAATGTCCGGCCAGGTTAAAGAAGCCATAGACATCTATATAAAATGTAAAGGCAAGCTCTGACATAACTGCGAGCACTATGGACGCCATCAATAAATTGATCACAGGAGGTTCAAATCTGTCCCGTTCCTTCCAGAGCAATCCCAGGGCACCGATGAACATCCCTACTATCAGGTATTCACTGAATATCTTGAAAGTTGTGAGTCCTTTATCCTCTATGTAGCATGCAGGGAACACGTTCGAAAATATAGATATCAAAAGGATCGTTGTTATAATTACATAGACCCATAGTGTTGAATATGCCTTCAGATCTTTTTTCATTACCAAAGGAGCAACAAGGAAAGTGGCAGCTTCCAGGTACCTTGCACTTATCCACAATTGAGTAGCTAGATCGGCACCTTGTGTGGGGAATACTCCTAAGCCTTTGTATGCTAGTGTATGGAAAAGTTCAATGATCGCGATGAACAAATACGATATTCCAAGAACAAGCAAATAGTTGTTCCCAAGGGTCTTCCTTGAGAACCAGGCGATCATAAAAACCATCACTGCTATGATTATAATGATCATCTCAACAAGAGTGTGGAACAACAGGTAGCTGTATGCGCTGGCAAGATACAGAGCTATGATGGCGATCAAAATGACAGTGATCTCAGAACTTGTCAGGAGCTTCCATTCAGTTCTCAAGCCGAACCCCCGTATTTTCGATCTTCTCACTTCCCCTTTTATAAATATTGGTTAGGTCTATTATATAAATATGCTCGCATGAAACAGGTACATACCTAGCGAAATATTGTACAACAAAGGATTTGGAAAAACCTATTATTTGAAAATTTACTGGGAATTACTTTTAAAACAAAGTCTCAAGGACGCAAAGCTCGTTATTTGCTTCTCTGCATCTTAGCTTCCTTGTGTTGGTAAAAAATTGTGTAGATGGATCAAAAAAGAATTTTATCTGAATCCTCAACATAATTTTTCAGGTTCTTAAAGCTATTTGTTTACATCTGGCAAAGGGTTGAGCTCCGACCAACAGCTTCTATGTCGGATGACCAGGGTCAAGATGTATAATAAGCTGTAATGGTCCAGAAGTCTGGTAAAAAATTAACAGACAAATGCGTGTTTATCGTAATATCATACTATTTCTGCCGTAATTGATGTTCAGTATGTTGCTAAAAGGTTAATCAAAAGCTCTAAATATAAACAAGCTAGTATATTAGCTGAAATATATTTTTTAACTCAGTATAAGTCCTTCTAATTGAGGACTGGTGATATAATATGCAAACCAAGTTAAACAGACATATAAATTGTGGAATTATTTTATTACTTCTGGTGATTATCTCAGGGGTAGGTGCAGCTGATGAAATCAACATGGATCTCGTAAGTAAGTTCGGTGGAGGGATTACCAGCGTTGCGATATCCGGCAACTATGCATACCTGGGACAGGGACAGGATCTTGTTGTGATGGATATCACGGATAACGAAAATCCGATAAAGGTGACAGCCATTACCACTGATGGTCTTGTGGAGGATATTGTGATATCAGACACCACTGCCTATGTAGCAGACAACACCGGTGGTCTTTTGATATTCGATCTCACTGATCCTTCTTCCCCAATTCTGATCGGCAAATTCAGTGAACCAGGTAACGTAATGGGTGTTGCTGTTTTAGAGAATTATGCATACCTGAGCTGTGCCAGCCAGGGCCTTTACATCGTAGATATCACAAGTCCTTCATTATCTATGATCCGTACTGGTCGTTATGACACAACCGGAGATGCACAGGGCGTCGATGTATCAGGCAACTATGCCTATGTAGCAGATGGATCGAACCTTACTGTAGTTAATGTGGCTAACCCTGCTTCCCCGGCATTCGCAGATAATCTCACAATCACCGGTGCAATAGATGTAACTGTTTCCGGCACCTATGCATTCGTTTCATGTGGTTCTGCAGGTGTTGTGATCGTGGATATAACTACTCCAACTTCTGTTACTTCTGCAGATACCCTTGACACTGCCGGGTACGCACAGAACATTGCCATTTCAGACAATTTATGTTTCATAGCTGATGGTACTAATGGTCTTGTGATCTTTAATGTCACTGATCCTGCTTCACCAGCTCCGGTAAGCACCCATGCTATTGTTGGACATTCATATGATGTCGTGGTGGCAGATGGTATTGCCTATGTAGCTTCTGGCTTCAGTGGTTTTTCCATTGTGAATGTCAGCGATCCTGCAAACACAGCTGATATAGGCAATTTTGATGGTGCAGGTTATGCGCGTGATGTTACCTTCTCGGACAATAAGGCATATGTGGCCTATGGTCACGGTGGCCTTCTGACAGTAGATGTCACTGATCCTTCTTCCCCCGAAATTCTAAGCAGATTCACAACAAGTACTTTTTGTTCCGGTGTGACAACATCAGACAACTATGTTTATTTAGCGGCAGCTCAAGGCGGCCTGATAGTATTTGATGCCTCAGTTCTTTCACCGTTAACAGGTCCTTCACCACTTGTCAGCGACAGGGAAGAGATAGGTGACTATGCATATGATGTTGCTGTTTCCGGTGATTATGCTTATGTAGCGGCTAATGCTACGGGTCTTGTGATCTTTGATGTCACTTCTAAGACCAACATAATACGCAAAGGTACATGCGACACAGATGGCCGTTCAGAGGACGTCGTTGTCTCAGGTGATTACGCCTATGTAGCTGATGGTACCAATGGTCTTGTGATCGTGGATATCAGAGATCCTGACTCGCCTACAATTGCAGGTGGTAATGATACACCCGGCTATTCATATGGTATTGCCGTTGCAGGCAATTATGCCTATGTGGCTGATGGAAGTACTGGTCTTTTGATCTTTGATGTTACTAACGCTTCTGCACCAGTGCTCATAAGCACCTATGACACTGCCGGTTCTGCAACCACGGTTGCTCTCCAGGGAGATTATGCCTTTGTGGCCGATGACACTCGTGGAGTTGTTGTTTTGAATGTATCGGATGTTTCTTCAGTGACCCTTGCAGGCAGTTATAACACTGCAGGTACTTCCTATGGTGTTGCTGTTTCAGGAAATGATGTATATGTAGCAGATCATAACAATGGTTTCGTCATTTTAAGATTGCAGCCTGAAGTGGTCAATGACAGTGTAGGTGTTTACAACAATGAGGGCACATGGGCTCTGTGGAGTCAGACGTTCGACTATGCAGAAATAGTTGGGTTCGGTTGGGCAAACACTCAACCTGTTGTGGGTGACTGGGACGGAGACGGCATTAAAGAGGTCGGTATCTACAACACTGCTGGAAATAATTTCCTGATCCAGAATGAAACCAATGAGGCAGGATATGATCTCCTTGGTCTTGGCTGGCCTGGTGTAACACCTGTCGTAGGTGACTGGAATGGTGACGGTGCCGAGGAAGTCGGTGTCTATGACAATGCAGGTACCTGGGCTCTGTGGAACACGACCACCAATAGTGCTGATGCTGTTGATATTGTTGGATTCGGCTGGGCAAACACCGTGCCGGTCGTAGGTGACTGGGACGGCGATGGAACTACGGATCTTGGTTTTTACAACATAGCAGGAAACAATTTCATCATTCAAGGCACATCCGGACCACAAGTGATCGGTCTTGGATGGCCTGGTGTAACGCCTGTCGTGGGTGACTGGAATGGTGACGGTGCTGAAGAAGTCGGTGTTTACGACAATGCTGGTAACTGGGCTCTGTGGAACATGGGCACTAGCTCTGCGAACATCGCTGGGTTCGGCTGGGCAAACACCGTACCTGTTGTAGGTGACTGGGACGGAGACAACACAACAGAACTTGGTATATACAACACAGCAGGTCATAATTTCCTGATCCAGACCGATTCAGGATATGATGTGATAGGTCTTGGTTGGGCAGGAGTGACCCCGGTTGTAGGCCCCTGGGCATGATCTCCTTTTTTAAAAGGAGTTAATAATGACCAGCACAAAAATTTGAAAACTATGATGTGCTTTTGCACAAATGTAGAAGTTTAAGACGGGATATAAACTTCTACACACTATTTTTCAACAATATTATTTTACAGTTCCATTTGTGCATTCTATTATGCATAATATCTGATCTGACCTTTAAAGTCCATATTGATCCATTCATGTAAACAGAACTGCTGATTTCATATTTATAGTCGTGGTCGATCCATATTCGTAAATAGTGAATGTAGGTATTATTGACATTATTAGATAAGTACACATTACTTACAAAGAGTTTTTTCTCTTCTTCTATTTTAAGTATTCAGAGTGGTGTTCTTTCTATTCTCTTCTGTTTTTCATAGCTTCAAATCTCATCATTATGATTATCAACATATTTAATATATTGATAAAGTATAAATATGCGAAGATCTGATCTTTCACTGTCTTACAACAAAAAGACAAACTTCAGAAGAGCAAAGAAGGTTGTGTGATTCAGATAAAAATGATGGTGTGCAAGGTGATTAAAATGAGAATGTTGATCGCATTGATGATCCTGATAGCTTTTAGTACGGGTGCGCAGGCTTGCTGGCCTCCGGCAAATACCTCTGAGAACTCTGGTGATGATGCTGAACCTGTAAAGGCAGTAGAACCTGTTGAGAATGAACAGGATGATGCTACAGGTGAGGAGCAGGTATCAGATGGATCCAATGATCCAGAGGGAGCAGAAGAAGCAGGAACTGAAGTAGAAGTAGTTGCTCCTGTTGTGGACACGGTCGACCAGGCTGTCACCGAGGAGCCTGAAATTGTGCAAACACCAGCTTCGCAGACAGTAACACGAAGCGATATCCCCAGATCCAGTGGATATGGTGAAGCCCGAATAATAGAGGTCACTGCTACTGCTGTTCAGCCAAAGGATGCAGCAAGCAGATCGATAAATAACGAACCAGTTAGTGTGACTTCTGGTACAAATGTCACAGTCGAGCAGATCGCCGAAGTGAATACGGATAATAATGGCAATACTGGTGATAACAATAGTTCCTATGTAGCAGGAGTTGTGCTGGCATTGGTAGCTATTACCGCAGGTGCTGTCTACTACTTCAGGAAGTAAAATGATGCAAAGCAGGTGCCCAAAAAAAGTTAGGTACCTGTTTATTTCTGTACAAATTACGAGCAGCAATATTGTGAGGAAAAACGGTGATATAAATGATATTCAAGACAATTAAATTAGGTGCCTATGGTTGTGTCATACTTGCTGCAGCAGTTTATGCCCAGTTCAACAATAGATGATCAAATCCTCTTATAACTTTTTAAGATGAATGGGCTAAACTCTTTAAGATCTCATTAGATCAGTTGTTCTGAATTTTGTCAAACAGACTGAACAATTCAAGGTATTTTCTTTCAATTACGTCCCATGAATAATTCTTTTTCACATATTTTCTTCCATT
>JAHFZE010000222.1 GCA_020854785.1 Methanomethylovorans sp. | reverse complement strand
CTTGCTATAATGTTGCAAAGTTTCAAATATATTCATTTTATGGGGAGGAGTAAATCCATCAATTATCCATAAGGTGAAGCATGAAGCGTATATATCTGGATCACAGTGCAACTACACATGTGGATGCCAGGGTTATGGAGGTCATGCTCCCTTATTTTAGCGAAAGGTACGGGAACGCTTCAAGTTTACACTCTTTTGGACAGGAGGCTGCAGAAGTACTTTCTTCATCTCGTGAGCAGGTTGCATTAGCACTGGGTGCCAAACCACAGGAGATTATTTTCACATCAGGTGGTACTGAATCTGATAATATGGCAATAAAAGGTGCTGCATACATGTGTTCTTCAAGGGGCAGGCATATCATCACTTCCGTTATAGAACACCCAGCAGTGTTACGCACCTGCGAGCAGCTTGAAAGAGAGGGATTCGAAGTTACCTATGTGCCAGTGGATAATGAAGGCATACTGGATATGCGGTTCCTTGAAGCTTCCATAAGAGGAGATACCATTCTCATAAGTGTAATGCATGCCAACAATGAGATCGGAACTGTCCAGCCCATTAAGGAAATCAGTGAGCTCGTTAAAGGAAGGGGTATAGTCCTTCACACCGATGCTGTACAGTCCGTGGGTAAGATACCTGTTGATGTGAATGAACTGGGTGTGGACATGTTGTCCATTTCTTCTCACAAGCTCCACGGTCCAAAAGGTGTGGGAGCCCTGTACTTGCGTAATGATGTAAATATTCTGCCCCTTATGCAGGGGGGAGGTCATGAACGCGGGCTGCGTCCCGGTACAGAGAACATTCCTGGCATTGTGGGCTTTGCAAAGGCGATGACAATTGCCAGGGAACAACTGGAAACGGATTCCAGACACATGCAACATCTGCGGGATTCTATGATAGACAAGATCCGCAGCAGAATAGCGTATGCAAGGCTCAACGGCCATGAAAAAAAGCGTCTTCCAAACAATGTTAACATGAGCTTCAGGCACGTAGAAGGTGAATCATTGCTTATGCTCCTTGATATGAAAGGTGTTGCAGTTTCCACCGGTTCTGCATGTTCCTCTAAGTCTCAGAAAGCTTCTCATGTGCTTACAGCCATCGATCCAGGCGTTGATTACATCCATGGCTCACTCAGGTTCACCCTGGGGAGGGAGAACACCATGGAAGAGATCGATCTTGTAGTTGATCTTCTTGAGGAGGCCGTCATGAAGCTGCGCCGGATGTCACCTTTCGAGGAGGAGAAATAATGTACAGCAGAAAGCTTTTGGAAGAATTCACTGATCCTAAGAACGTAGGTGTCATCGAAGATGCAGATGGAGTGGGCCAACTGGGAAATCCTGCAGACGGTGATGTAATAACCATCTACATTAAGGTAAAGGATGGTGTACTGGCGGATGTGAAGTTCAAGACCTTCGGTTGTGCGGCGGCTATCGCTACTTCAAGTATGGTGACACAAATGGCAAAAGGCAGGACGATAGAAGAGGCCAGGAGTATTACAAAGGAAGAAGTAGCTGAGGCGCTGGGCGGTCTTCCTCCAGGTAAGATGGATTGTTCGAACTTTGCTCCGGATACTTTAAGAGTGGCCATTGAAGATTATCAGAAGAAACAAAAGACCTGATCGTGGAGGTCCATCTTTTGAAAACGACATGTGAGATCATGGTACAGAAAGTCCTCCCGGCGATACGTGCAGAGATCGCACGCGTGCTGTTCTCTGAACATAGATGTACTCAGCAGGAGATCGCTGAGGTACTTTGTCTTTCAAGGGCTGCTGTTTCACAGTACATGAGCGAGAAAAGAGGAGCTGAAGTTGATTTTCCAGAAGAGGTCCGTGCAGAGGTGAGAAAGTTCTCTGCCAGGTTACTTAAGGGCATGGACCAAAAGGACCAGGTAGAAGGTATGTGCAATATCTGCAGGTTCGTGCAGCACTCCGGCTGGTTCGATAAGAACATACCTGAAGCAGGATCATGCATCCTATGTGGGGATAAAGAGCAAAGTTGAGCCATAATCAATGTGTACAATGCAAGGGAAGAGGATTTTGTGGGCGTCCTGTATGTCCCATTCTTGAAAAGTTCAAGTCCATAGAGTCATCTGTCATAGCCAGCAAAGGAGCAACTTCCATATTTGGAGCCTCTCCACCTGCTGTTTTTATAGGAAGGCATGATTATCCTTCAGTGATGTCGGGTCCCATGGTGCCTCCTGACATGGGTGGAGATGAGTCTTCCATGTTGGAGGACCCAAAGCAGCTACTCAGCATGGACATTAGTGAGATCATTGCAGCACGTTCCAGGCTTGTGCGGGCAGGTGCGCGCATGAACGTAAAGGATGCTGCGGATCCCAGGGACCCTTTACTCCTGAAATCCCAGGAACTGGCCCTTTCTATGACTCCCGTGGATACTGAAGCCTGGTTCAATAAGCCTCTGTCCAACAGGTTGAAGTTCGATAGCGTAATGACCCCTATGGGACCTTCGGGCGATCTGAAGGATCTGGATATCACTGAGAACCCTGATGTTCCAAAGAAGGTCGATTATCTTGTATATGATGACGATGCTCTGGCAAAGGATGCTGTTTCAGAGCTTATCTCCTCGAATATCTCTCAGGACCACATCACACGTCTTCTTTCCATAGGACTGCTCGGGAAAGAGCGCAAGCTGATGCCCACACGCTGGTCCATAACAGCAGTGGACGATATGCTGGGCAAGGATATGTTGCATAGGGTCCGGGATCATCCTCTGATAAGTGATATTATGCTCTTTAGCGGAGGAGCTTTTGGAAACCATTTTGAAATACTCTTAATTCCACGCATATTTTCCTATGAACTAATAGAGATATGGATGCCCAGGGCCGTATGGTCGGGTGACTCCACATGGATAGGTGCTGACGGCGAGGGCATGGAAGGCAAAAAAGGCTATTCCAGCCTTGCAGGTGGTTATTATGCTGCACGCCTTGGGGCCCTTGAGCACCTCAACGGTATCAGAAGACAGGCAACGGTGTTCATGGTAAGGGAGATCACACCCGATTACTGGGCACCTCTGGGTGTATGGGTCGTAAGGGAGGCTGTGCGCAACGCTTTGCAGGGTCCTCCGCAGAAGTTCGAGAGCATAGATGCAGCTTTGGCAGATATGTCCTCAAGGCTTCGAACCCCTCTTGAGGCATGGAGGCCAAAAGCAAGTCTTATCAGGGAGTTGAAGTGCCAGAGGACCCTTGATTCTTTCTTCTAGGTACATATGGCTATATAGTGATATATAGAATATTGTACCTACATTTATCTATATCTTACTAAATTGTCCACGTAGTTAATAGGAGGATAATGGAAAATGGATATTTTTAATCCCTTTGTGATAGCTCTTGTAGCTGCGGGATTATATATGGCCTGGAACATAGGGGCAAATGACCTTGCCAATGCCATGGGAACTTCAGTTGGCAGTGGCGCCCTTTCCATTAAGCAGGTCATCCTGATCGCGGCGGTATTCGAGTTCTGCGGTGCTGTTTTCTTTGGGAAGCGTGTTACTTCGACCCTTGCCAAAGGCATTGTGCCTGTGGAACAGATCAGTATGATAGATCCACATCTTGTGGTCATCGGCATGCTTGCAGCGATCCTGGCTGCTGGTTTCTGGATCACACTTGCTACTTTTTATAATCTTCCTGTTTCCACCACTCATTCGATAGTTGGTTCTGTTCTTGGATTTGGGTTGGTGTCAGCATATCACGGTATCATATCCTATAGTGAGATAAACTGGTCCGTTCTGGTCAAGATCGTGGCAAGCTGGCTGATATCGCCTTTGCTGGGGGCTCTTATCGCATATATTTTATTTATGCTTGTTTCCCGTTTTATCCTCCAGCGAACTGACAATCCTTTTGCAGTTGAAAAAAAGTTCGTGTATCTTCAGGTCATGACAGCATGTTATATGGCATTCGCTCATGGTTCCAATGATGTTGCCAATGCCATAGGTCCATTGTATGCAGGACTTAATGTGCTGGGTATGAATGGCGTGCAGATACCCACATGGATCATGGTGATCGGTGGGTTCGGTATGGTACTCGGGTTAGCTACATGGGGCTACAAAGTGATACAGACCATT